>NZ_JBFTNT010000059.1:0-19686 GCF_056397585.1 Pedobacter sp. 05L430
GTCCACGCTCAAAAGTTCCAATCCATAGCTCATCATCCACAACAAGTAACCCGTGAATGTTTGTATGTGATATACTTGTTTTATCTCCGGTAGGCTTAAAATGCTCAAAAACACCTGTTTTATGGTCCAATTTATTTAGCCCGCCATCTTCGGTACCAATCCAGATATTACCCTCTTTGTCGTTACAAATCTCTCTAACCGCGTAGCCGCTTAAACTGTTGCCTCCGCCCTGGGGGAAGAATTTGTCGAACGAAGTATATTGATTAGGGTAGTAGTTTACCCCTCCAAAATATGTTCCTGCCCATATTCCTCCTTCTTTATCCCGGGCTAATGTATATACCGCGTTGTCAGAAATTGAATATGGATCGTTAAACTTATTCCGCAGGTTACTGTATTTACCTGTTTTTATGTTGTAAATGAACAGACCAGATTCTGTAGCTATCCAGTATTCAGTGTTATCTTTAGTAATAAAATCCCTTGCATAGATGGGTGTTTGATCTGGGTTTGCAACTAAAATATCTTTGTAAGTGAGGGTGTTGAGGTCAAATGTTTTAATACCCTGGTTCGATGTCCCAATAAAAAAGAATCCTTTTCCCGTATCATGCAGTTTTTCTATCCAGGACGAAATCGTTGGCTTAGAATTAATAAATACATTATAATTTTCAAACGTATTTTTTTTGTCGTTGTATTTCTGAATAAACCCATCCGTTGTTGAAACCCAAACCTCATCATTTGCAGTAATAGTTAAAGATGTAGCTCCTGAGTATACCCTTTGTTCAAATGTGTTTAGCTTTTTAGATTTCTCGTTATATCTGCAAAGCGTTAAACCTGCTATATACCAGATGTTACCTTTACGATCTAGCTTAATATCCCTTATATCTCTGTTTTTCGTAGATTCAACAAGATCAAAACTTTCATTTAATGGATTGTATTTGTATAGCCCGATCAGTGTGCCAACCCAAATGTTCTCATTCTTATCTTCATAAAGGCTGTGTATAAAGTTATTGCCTATGCTTTTAGGATTGTCGGGGTCATTCCTGAAAATTTTAAAGGTATAACCGTCAAATCTGTTCAGACCATCTTTAGTTCCAAACCATAAAAATCCTTTTCTGTCCTGCAAACTGCAGATTACAGAATTATAAGATAAGCCGTTTTCAACCTGATAATGTCTGAAGGTATATGACTGTGCGAATGTTGAAACGACCACACCAATGAGTATGGATAATATCAATAAAAACTTGTTCAATGCTATTTTATATTGGTTATTATAAAGATAGGTTGAAAACCCCCAAAAAGGAACATGAATTCCTTATTTCTGCCATTATTGGAGGAATTGAGACAAATTGAACAACGTTTGATCAGTAAGATCAAATGTTAATTCCTCAATTAGCATAACAATTCATGCCGTTACGGAATGAGTTGAACCAACCAAATATAAATTGTAAATGAGCATGAAAAAAAAATTACACTTTAGCAAAGAGTTAAAGCTCTGCTTTATTCTTAGTTCATTATTTATCCTCTGTTGCCAGGCAGTATTTGCACAGAGCAACATAACTGGAACCGTATCAGATAWATCGGGACCATTAATAGGAGTTGGGGTGCAGGTCAAGGGAACATCTGCATCTACCACAACAAGTCAGAATGGTGCTTATACCATTTCAGTGCCTAATGCCGGAAATGCAGTTCTTGTGTTTTCTTATATCGGTTACACTACTCAGGAGGTTGCAGTTAACGGCCGATCAACCGTTAATGTATCCCTAGTTGAATCAGCTTCCGATTTAAGTGAAGTAGTAGTAGTAGGTTACGGAACGCAGAAAAAGAAGGACCTCACAGGTGCTATCTCTATTGTAAAGGCATCAGATGTTCAGAAAAGACAAGGAACTACTGTTGCAGAATCATTACAGGGTTTAGCTACCGGTATCAGAGTAAGGGGCGGTGGACAACCCGGTTCGGAAGCGCAGATCCAGATCAGAGGATTAAAGAACTTTGGGGCTAACAATCCGCTGTATGTAATTGATGGTTTGGTTACCAGTGCCAACCGCGACTTTAATCCGGCCGATATTGAATCCATACAAATTCTTAAAGATGCATCTGCAGCAGCCATCTACGGGTCGAGAGCAGCGAATGGCGTAATTATCATTACTACCAAAAGAGGTCTTGATGGTCCTATGAAAATAGAATTTTCAGGAAAAAGTAGCTTGCAAACTATTCCCAGGTATGATCTTGCCGAAACAGAAGAGTTTTCGAGATTAAATTTTATGGCTTATGATAATGCCAAAATAAACCGCCAACAGCTGGATCTAAATACAAATACAGATTGGCAGGATGTAGCATTTAGAACAGGAAATGTACAGGATTATAACCTAAGTTTCTCTGGTGGAAGTAAGGATGCTACCTATTTTGTTTCAGGTGGTTATTTTGGAAACAAAGGTACGGTAATCAGTACTGATTTTGATCGACTTAGTTTTAGAGTTAATACAAAAGGGACCAAAGGCATATTTACCATTGGTGAAAATCTGGCAATAAGCAGTTCCAAAAACAACGAGATGTCGGGTAACCCAATACTTGATGTTGTTCGTATGTTGCCTACTATACCAGTTTATGATGCCGGCCATCCGGGAGGGTATGGTTACGGAGACGAAGCCAAAGCCAGAACATTTGGAACTAATCCGCTTGCTATAGCGAACCTTGAAGATCGTATAAATCAAAATTTAAGAATCAGAGGTAATTTATTCGCTGAATTGCAATTACTTAAGCCATTAAAGTTCAGAACTAGTCTTGGTTACGAAACCAGCAGAGATCATTATACTTATTTGAAAAAGGATGGATTCTGGACACTTAACCAAGCTTATGACCCTGCAATACTAAATGAGAATAGAGGAGAGTCATCCACAGTCCTTATAGAAAACACACTTACTTTCAATAAAGAATTTGGCAGACATTCATTAACAGTTATCGGTGGACAGTCTTATCAAAAAGATAATTATGCTTTAATGTGGGGAACTAAGCGTAATATCTTACAGAACTCTACCACAGGTCACTATTATGATGTTTTAGATCAGGGAAATGAAGCACAAACTGGCGGTTACAGGAATCGCGCAGATCTCATTTCTTACTTCGGCAGGTTAGAATACAATTATGCCGATAAGTATTTACTAAATGCAGTTATCAGAACTGATGGTGTTTCCAGATTTGGGCCTGATTATAAATTTGGTAGCTTCCCATCTGTGTCGGGTGCATGGCGTATCAGTAAGGAAGATTTTTTCAAGTCTTCCTGGATTGATGATCTGAAAATAAGAGCTAACTATGGAACTTTAGGAAGCAGTGATATTGGTGCATATGAATATATGGCCTTTGTTAATACCTTCTCTGCAATTCCAATGGGGCCAAACCAAAATCTTCAGTCAGGTTCAACTCAGGTACAGCTTGCAAACAGGGATTTGCACTGGGAAGAAGTAACTCAGCAAAATTATGGTATTGATGCTGCTTTTCTTCACAACAAACTTTCAATCAGTGCTGAATACTTTATTTCAAAAACAGACGGAGTATTAATCCGCTACCCATTGCTTATTTCTACTGGTAATGATGGAGGAAATCCTTTTGTAAACGGTGGTATATTAGGTAACAGAGGGTTTGAGTTTACTGCATCATATGTCGAAAACTCAAGTGAATTTAAATACAATGTTACTGCAAACTTAACCACGTTAAATAATAAAGTACTGGGTTTGGGCTATAACAAGAACAAAACTTTTGTCGGCAATACGGTTACCGAAGTTGGTCAGCCAATTGGTATGTGGTATGTACTGCAAACAGATGGTCTGTTCCAGAATGCAAACGAAGTCGCTAGTTATAAAAATGCAAATGGTAAAGTTATTCAGCCTGCTGCTCAGCCTGGTGATATTCGTTATAAGGATAACGATGGTGACGGTGAAATCACAAATAAAGATAAAGTAGTTGTAGGGAGTCCATGGGCCGATTATGAGTTGGGTTTAAACATCGGGGCCGCATATAAAGGGTTTGAATTTTCTATGGACTGGTTTGGTTCTTTTGGCTCAAAAGTGTTTAACGGACCAAGAAGTGTAATGGATAACTTCTCAGACAATTCTAACTATCGCGCCGGTGTTCAACCATGGACTCCTGAAAATCCTAACACAAGTGTACCTCGCGCTTTTTATAGCAGTACCATCAATGCCAGGGGCGATACCGATCGTTGGTTGGAAAATGGAAGTTTCGCACGTATGAAATACATTGGTATCTCTTATAATATCCCAAATACACTATTAAAAAGAATAGGATTTAATAATGCTAAGGTGATTCTCTCCGGACAAAATCTGATCACTATCACTAAGTATACAGGACTGGATCCTGAATTTAGTAACGGAAGTGTTTTTGAAAAAGGATTTGACTTTGGTGCATTTCCTAACTTAAGAACAGTATCTCTTGGTTTAAACTTCGGATTTTAATATTAGAAACATGAAAAAGATAATTTCAAAAATATTAGTGCTTAGTGCACTCGTCCTGATGTTCTCCTGTAAAAAGTCATTGTTAGATCAGGACAACCCAAATACATTAACAGTTGACCAGTTCTGGAAAACTGAAAGCGATGCCCAAAAGGGTGTAAATGCAGCATATGCCATGTTTTACCAAAATGGTGGGTGGAACAGGTGGATTTATTTCAGACTGGATTTAACTTCTGATGAAGGATGGAGCAACAGTCCGTGGACTGAGCTTGGCGATTGGACCCGTTTCCAGTATATCAATTACAATTTCTGGGAAGGTAATGTGAACACTTACAGAGATACTTATAAGGCAATTTTCAGGTGTAATCAGGTATTGACCTATGTGCCGGAAATTCCTTTTGCAGATGCCAAAAAGAAAGCAGAAATACTTGCACAAGCTAAGTTCCTGAGAGGGTTTTATTACTATTACGCCGCTATATTGTGGGAGAACTTTCCTATTGTAACCACCATTCAAACACCAACAGATTTGCCTGCACAAAGCTCTTTAGCTCAGGTTTGGGCACAGGTAGAAAAAGACCTTACAGAGGCAAGCGCTGACCTGCCAGAACAATGGACCGGAGGTGAGATTGGGCGTGCTACAAAAGGCGCAGCACAAGCATTGCTAGGTAAAGCACTGATGCAACAACATAAATGGGCCGATGCTAAAACCGCTTTTGACTATCTTGTAACTGGTGCAGGAAAAAATTATTATGATCTTGTTGATTATAAAGATAACTTCAGAGCAGAAAACGAAAATAACAAGGAGTCTGTATTTGAAATTCAATTTTCTGATGTCAATAAATCTGCAGAAGGTGACGGGCCAAGTGCAAATGTGGGTAGTAATCGTGCTCAATTTTTTGCACCTAGAAGTATAGGGTGGTCAGATGGACAAGCCAGATTCTGGTTGGTTAATGAGTTTAAAAAAGAGAAAACTACTGATAATAAAATTGATCCAAGGTTAAGATATACCTTGTTCTACCCTGGTCTTGAAGCTGATTTTGGCGATAAGACTTATGGCAGAAGCTGGGAGTGGGGTGCTGATGAAGCCTGGTTCAAAAAATACTCACGTGACTATATGCGCAGTAATGAAGATTATTTTAATCAGGTTAACAACAGGGTAATTCGCTTTGCCGATGTTTTACTGATGTATGCAGAAGCATTGAATGAGCTTGGGCAAACTGCGGATGCTTATCAATACGTAAACCGTGTACGTACCAGGGTAAACATGGCTGGCCTGGCTACTGCATATCCTGCAATTGGTAACAATAAAGACCTCTTCAGAGAGCGATTGAAAGTAGAGCGAAGCTTAGAACTTTGTGGTGAAAGTGTTAGATGGGCCGATTTAAAAAGATGGGGTGACCTTGACAACAAAGCGAATGTAGATAAAGTTGCATTACGCGACCCCGACTTTAAGAATTTCGTTGTAGGAAAACACATCAGATTGCCATTGCCACAGGTCGAAGTAGACAATAACACTAACCTTTCACAGAACCCTAATTATTAATTCAGAAACTATGTTTTTAAGAAGTGTAACCATTATTCTGCTATTGCAAGCCGTAGTTGGTTGTAGCAAGAGCCAGAAAAAGTCTGAACCTGATAAAGACAAGCCTGCGCCTGCTATAACCACTTTCACAAATCCCCTGCTCAGCAGCGGACCAGATCCATGGGTTATCAGAAAGGATGGGTATTATTATTACATGAATACCCAGGGAACTCAGGTTTCTATACGTAAAACAAAAGCCCTTTCACAGTTAAGCAGGGCTGAAGTTACCGTGGCTTATAAAGCACCTGTATCAGGTGCAGATTCAAAGAATATATGGGCACCCGAACTACATTTTCTGAACAACAAATGGTACATCTATTATACTGCCGGATCTTCTGGAGATTTATCTACCCAGCGCATGTTTGTGCTGGAAAACAGTAATGTCGATCCTACAAAAGGTAGCTGGGTTGTAAAAGGACAGATAAAGGATAACAATGCTGATTTCTTTGCCATAGATGCTACGGTGTACTCCAGCAATGGTAAAAATTACATTATCTGGAGCGGACATATTTCAGCAACTGATAATACACAGCGATTATATATTGCCCAGTTAGCCGATGAACCATGGAAAATGGCTACACCAAGAGCAGAGATTTCTACTCCAACATACGACTGGGAAAAGATAGGTTTACCTCATGTAAATGAAGGGCCCGAAATCCTAACCAACAAGAATGGAAGAACCTTTCTGATCTTTTCGGCCAGTGGTTGCTGGACAGATGATTATTCTTTGGGTATGATTAGTTTAAAAGAGAACGGCGATCCACTGAAGCCGGCAGATTGGACCAAAACAGATAAACCGGTGTTTACTAAGAAACCGGAAAGCGGAGCTTATGGCCCAGGCCATAACAGCTTTTTTAAATCACCAGACGGAACGGAAGATTGGATTCTTTATCATGCTAATCCCAGAGCGGGGTTAGCATGTTCTAACGACCGTAGCCCACGGATGCAGAAGTTTACCTGGAATGCCGATGGAACACCAAATTTTGGTGAACCTGTAAAGATCGATACGCCAATCCTAAAACCTTCAGGTGAATGAGAGTAGTTATCCAAATCTGTACTATAGTACAATTCTGCGCACTGCTGTCTTTTGGCTGCGGTAAAAAGAACGAAACGGTTAGTGTTCCACAAAAACCATCCGTTAAAAGCCATATCGAATGGGATTATAATACCTTAAAAAAGGTCTCCTCATCTGCCGCAGGCGAAAGGTATTGCGGATATGCCAGGATGATTCAATTGCACGATCAATCGCTCTTAGCCATATATGAGGCCGATGGAAATATTGTTAGTGTCAAAAGTGCCGATCTGGGAGCGACCTGGTCGGCACCTGTTTCAGTTGCACAACGCGCCAATGGCACAAATATGTCTGTACCAGATATATTGGAATTAAAGGATCATTCCTTACTGGCTTGTTATAACCCAAGACCGTACGACATTTCTCCTTCCAGAAAATTTGGTATCCGCACCAAGAAAAGCTATGATGGCGGACTCACCTGGAAAGACGAGAAACTGCTTTATGAGGCAGGGTATGAATTTAAAAATGGATGTTGGGAGCCATCAGCAGTGCAATTGCCCAATGGGGAAATTCAATTGTACTTTGCTAATGAGGGAGACTACCTAAATTCCGATGAGCAGAATATTTCCATGCTACGTTCCAGCGATAACGGACAAACATGGACTGAAAAACCTCAAATTGTAAGTTTCAGAGCAGGGAAACGAGATGGTATGCCGGTGCCTCTATTGCTTAGCAATGGAAAAGAGATCGCTTTTGCTATAGAAGACAATGGCTTTGACGCATTTAAACCTTACATCATCAGAAATACTTTAAAAGACAATTGGGCAAGCACTGTAGATGCTGGCAGCGCCAACCGAAGCTACGCCCTGGCAGATAAAATTGCCGATAATATCTATGCAGGCGCACCTTATTTAAGGCAATTGAAAACCGGCGAAACCATACTTTCTTATCAAGGTACCGAAGGGCGTATCAATAAAATGGAATTTGCAGATATGAAGGTGGTTATCGGAGATGATGAAGCACGTAATTTCAATAGAAAATCTACACCATTCATTATCCCGGCAAACAAGTCGTGCTTGTGGAGTAGTGTAGCTGTTTTAAACGACAACACCATTGTTGCGGTAACCAGCACAAATGCCTATTCTAACCATTCCGAAATCTGGATGATAAAAGGACGTTTGGTGCAAGATCCTATAGCACTTGCCGATCCTACCATATTCCTGGATAACGACAAGTATTACTTGTATGGCACTAGTAGTGATAAGGGCTTTGAAGTATATGAGTCGTCAGATTTAAAGAACTGGAAAGGCCCTGTAGGTAAAAGCAACGGTTTCGCCCTTGTAAAAGGAGAATCTTTTGGGAGTAAAGGCTTTTGGGCACCACAGGTTTTTAAACACAAAAATGCCTATTACATGGCTTACACCGCTGATGAACAGATTGCAATAGCGAAAAGCGATAGTCCACTAGGGCCCTTCAAGCAAGAGCAGATAAAGTCGCTGTCTGGTATTGGCAAACAGATTGATCCCTTTGTGTACTTCGATACCGACGGTAAAACCTATATGTACCATGTAAAGCTTAAAGAAGGCAACAGGATTTTTGTTTCAGAGATGAAATCTGATCTTTCTGATGTATTGCAGGAAACCACCAAAGAGTGTATTAGCGGAGTGCTTCCATGGGAAAACACTGAGAAAACAGATTGGCCGGTTACCGAAGGGCCAACAGTAATAAAACATAAGAATTTGTATTACCTGATCTATTCTGCAAATGACTTTCGCAATAAGGATTACGCAGTAGGTTATGCCACTTCAACTTCGCCTATGGGGCCATGGAAAAAATATGCAGGCAGTCCGATCATRAGCAGAGAGAAACTAAAGCAAAATGGAACGGGGCATGGCGATTTGTTTACCGATAAAGCCGGAAATTACAAATATGTAATGCATACTCATCATTCTGCTACAAAAGTATCACCACGGTCAACCGGAATTATAGATGTAAAGTTTGCTAAAGGCGATGAAGCTGATGTGCTGCAAGCCGATGAATCGACATTTAAACTTCTTTTTACTGGTGCCGAAACCAAATAAAAACACCACATTTAATAAACATACAGAATGAACAAATCACTAAATTATAACTAGAACCTTTTAAAATGAGAAATCTAAAAACCTATTATCTAGCACTATGCTTGCTTGGGCTCGCGTTTCAGTCGTGCGTACAAAAACCAGCAGATCAAACTTCACAAACAGAACAAAAGCCAAGAGAAATATGGACTGTAGAACAGGCCAATAAATGGTATGAGCAATGGGGCTGGTTAAGAGGTAGCGACTTTATACCAAGTACTGCAATCAATCAATTAGAAATGTGGCAAAAGGAAACTTTTGACCCGACAACTATTGATAAGGAACTGGGTTATGCTGAAGGAATTGGCATGAACTCAATGCGCGTTTACCTGCATCATGCTGCCTGGCAACAAGATAAAGATGGCTYCAAAGGAAGGGTAAAACAATATTTAGATATCGCCGATAAGCACCATATCTCTACCTTGTTTGTGCTATTTGATGATTGCTGGAATCCAACTTTTAAAACCGGAAAACAACCGGAACCAAAAATTGGTATTCACAATTCCGGCTGGGTAAGAGACCCGGGAGATCTGTATTATCAGGACTCTACGCTTGTAGATACGCTTGAAACTTATGTTAAAGATGTACTAACAACGTTTAAAGATGACAAACGCATTGTACTTTGGGATCTTTACAACGAACCTGGAAATTCAAACTACGGCAACAAAAGCATGGATCTGCTTAAAAAAGTATTTGAATGGGGCCGTACAGTTAACCCTAGTCAGCCGCTTTCTGTAGGGGTATGGAAATTAGATTTGAAAGAACTTTCAGATTATCAGATTCAGAATTCTGATGTAACCACTTATCATAATTATGGCGATGTAAAGGATCACCAAAAATGGATTGATACCCTTAGAAGTGTTTCTAAACGCCCGCTTATCTGTACTGAATATATGGCAAGATCAAGAAACAGCTTATTCAGCAACATCATGCCTATCCTTAAAAAAGAAAATATTGGTGCTTACAACTGGGGCTTGGTGGCAGGAAAAACCAATACTATTTACGCATGGGATAGCCCAATGCCTGATGGAAAAGAACCTAAACTATGGTTTCATGATATTTTCAGAAAAGACGGTAGCCCGTATAAAAAAGCAGAAGTTGATTCTATAAAAATGCTTACCGGAAAGCAGTAAGCGTTTATTAAAATTCAGTTACCTAGGCCGTTGTTGTTTACGACGGTCTTGGTTCTTTAATGCGGTCGTCATCTCGACGATAGGAGAGATCTCTTGATTATGCCAATTTGCTTTGTAGCTATTTAAAGGTCAGAGATCTCTCCTATCGTGGAGATGACGACCTTTAAGCTACCTCTTATTGGGCTTAATCAAGGCAGATTAAGGACTGGGAGCAGATTGCGTCGGAAAACATGCATCTTTTCCCGAACCAGTCCCGAACCAGTCTCGAACCAGCGTTAACGCAGGCCATACCAAGCTTCATAGAAGCCCCATAGTTGATCATAAAATAAATGCACTTAAAAAGCATAAAATGTTGTAAGTTCATTGATGAAAATCAACATGTTTTGTGAATGGTTCCATTTGATATAGATAATCAAACTTTAAACGATCTCGAGATATTTGAAAGTGCCGCTAGTGAAAAGTGCATTTTCTCTTTTTTCGACTTCAGCTCAACCATAGGAGGGAAAGAGAAGTTAAGGAGCCTTTTTAATCATCCTCAAACTGATATTCAGATAATTGAAGAGAGAAAAAATCTTATCCAATATCTGTTGAAGTATAATAAAACTATAGCCTTCGATAAGGAATCGCTTGATTTTATTGAGTTCTACTTACGTCAAAATGATAAGCCCAACCAGCCGGCTGCTATAGATATTATAGGGGTTACTTCCAGATTTTTCTTTAAGAACAATCAGCAACAGTATTTAAGACAACGCGGGGCTCAGGAAGTATTAAAGCTGATCCATTTGTTGTATGACTTTTGCAGCGAATTAATTATTGAGAACGCTCCTGAACTACTAAAATCACTCCACAATAAAGTTCATGGAATGATAGAGAGGCAAGCAGACATTAAGCACCATAATCAAATAAGACCTCACACTTTTAAACTCTTTGATTTAGAGAAATACGATTTTATAATCAGAAATTCAGAGGTCACAGAAATTAAGGAACTTCTGGGAATTTGTTATTCGTTAGATGCCTATTTATCAGTTGCAAAATCTGCAAGAACTTACGGCTTGTCATTTCCTGTATTCAATTCTTCAAAGGAGAGATCAATTGTAATTAAAGGGGTATTTCATTTATTTGTGAAGCACCCAATACCCAATAACATCGATTTCAGTACTGATAAAAATGTTTGTTTTATTACGGGAGTGAATATGGCAGGGAAATCGACCTTGCTAAAATCTATTGCAATATCCATATATCTAGCCCATTTGGGCTTTCCTGTTCCTGCAGAAAGTATGGAGACCAGCATTTTTGATGGCCTCATTACTACGATCAATCTTTCAGATAATTTGAATCAGGGATATAGCCATTTTTATAACGAGGTATTAAGAGTAAAGCAAGTTGCACAAAAAGTAACCACATCTAACAATATGGTGGTTATATTTGATGAGCTGTTTAGAGGAACGAATGTAAAAGATGCCTACGATGCTTCACTTTCAATCATAACAGCATTTAGCCAGATCAGAGGGAGCTTTTTTGTTATTTCAACACATATTGTTGAAGTGGCTAAAGAGCTAAATGATAACAGTAATATTAATTTCCGCTTTTTGGAAACCAGGATAATAGATGGGAAACCCATGTTTACTCATGAGCTGAAAGAGGGTATAACTGATGAACGCATGGGCATGTGGATAATTGAAAATGAGGGGATAATGGAAATATTGAACAATATGACACATTGTAACAAATAAATGCCCACCAGATTTAAGTATTTATGGTAATTTTGCAAAAGAAATAACTCGGTGAGTTTAAACAAACGCACCGCTAAATATAAAATAGAAGTGAATATGAAAAGAGTAGTAGTAACAGGTTTAGGTGCTGTAACCCCGGTGGGAAATAMAGTAAAAGAATTTTGGGACAATATAGTTGCCGGTAAAAGTGGCGCAGCTAAAATAACAAAATTTGATACCTCAAAATTCAAAACCAACTTTGCTGCTGAAGTGAAAAACTTTGATGCCGAAGCCTATATTGATAAAAAAGAAATCAAAAAATATGATTTGTATACTCAGTTCGCTATTGCAGCCAGCGATCAGGCCATCAAAGACTCAGGATTAGACTTTACAACAATGCCTGAAATTGAACGCTATGAAGTGGGTGTGATTTGGGGATCTGGAAATGGTGGTATCGGTACTTTTGAAGAGCAATTGAAAGAGTATCATCTTGGTGATGGAACTCCTAGATTTAGCCCTTATTTTATCCCTAAAATGATTGTTGATATTGCCGCTGGTGTAATTTCAATACGCAATAAACTCCATGGTCCTAATTATGCTACTGTTTCGGCATGTGCATCTTCTAACACTGCAATTATCAGCGCTTTTGATTCTATCCGTTTAGGCAAGGCCAACATTATGGTAGCGGGTGGTTCCGAGGCMGGTATTACTGAATCTTCAGTAGGTGGTTTTAACTCAGCACATGCTTTATCAAAAAGAAATGATGATCCTGAAACTGCTTCGCGTCCGTTTGATGTAGACAGAGATGGCTTTGTAATTGGTGAAGGCGCTGGTGCTTTGATTTTGGAAGAACTCGAGCATGCCCAAAAAAGAGGTGCACATATCTATGCAGAAATTGTTGGTGGTGGTATGGCAGCTGATGCTTATCACCTTACTGGTACGCCACCGGATGGTTTAGGGGCATCTTTAGGTATTTCTAAAGCACTTGCTGATGCAGGGATAACTCCTGATAAAATTGATTATATCAATGCTCACGCAACTTCTACAGGTTTAGGAGACGCTGGAGAATTAAACGGAATTAAAAAAATATTTGGCGATTTGCCTGTTAAAATTAGTGCAACCAAATCTATGACCGGTCATTTACTTGGTGGTGCTGGTGCTATAGAAAGTATAATCAGTATTCTTGCCATCAGAGATGGAATTATTCCGGGAACTATCAACACTAGAAATCTTGATCCTGCAATTCCCGAAGGCTTAAATATTGTATTAGGTAAATCTATTCACCAGCCTGTTAATTACGTGCTGAACAACACATTTGGTTTCGGTGGTCACACTGCAACTTCTGTGTTTAAAAAGTATGAAGCATAGTAAATAATTAATTGTTTTTTACGTAGGGTGGTATTTCTAACTTTGCAATAATCGTCTTTCTTGTAAAGACGATTATTGTGTAAATTGTCTTTACAAGAAAGACGATTTTGTCTATGGAGCGATGAATATGGCTGAACAATCGTATCTTTTTAAAAGGACTACTTAAAGCTGCCGGTTATTGTAAGGCTAAGGAAGCATGGGTTATCACGCTCGAAGAAGAAGAATTAACCATAGATGGTGTACATATTCTAATAATGCCAGCTTGGAAATGGATGTTATAGTTTTACCTCTATACCAAAGCCCGAATTGGACTTTTGTTCTCCTAATAATAAAGATTTAACTTGCCTGTATGAACATAGAATTCAATAAGAATGAAGACGTTAATAAACAGTCAGTTTATGACTTAAAAACCCGGCTCAAAAAGATATATAAAGGTGGGKGAGAGAAGAACGCTGCTAAACAAAAGGACAAGGGTAAATTATTGGCAAGAGAACGCATCTCTTACCTGATAGATAAAGAAAGTCAGTTTTTAGAAATTGGTGCTTTTGCGGCAGATGAAATGTATGCTGAGCAGGGTGGTTGTCCATCGGCCGGTGTGGTTTGCGGTATCGGATATGTATCGGGCAGGCAATGTATGATTGTTGCGAACGACGCTACCGTAAAAGCAGGTGCCTGGTTTCCTATGACTGCTAAGAAAAATCTTAGGGCGCAGGAAATTGCAATGGAAAACAGACTGCCGGTAATCTATCTGGTTGATAGCGCCGGTGTTTATTTGCCTATGCAGGATGAGATTTTTCCTGATAAGGAACATTTCGGACGAATGTTTAGAAACAACGCGATCATGTCGGCCGATGGGATTGTTCAAATTGCTGCAATAATGGGCTCATGTGTGGCTGGTGGTGCTTATTTACCGATCATGAGCGACGAAGCAATGATTGTTGATGGCACAGGTTCTGTGTTCCTGGCAGGGTCATATCTTGTTAAATCGGCAATTGGCGAAGATGTGGATAATGAAACCCTGGGTGGAGCCACTACCCATTGTGAAATATCTGGTGTAACCGATTATAAGCATCCTAATGATCAGGCTTGTTTAGATAGCATTCGTAACATCATGAGCATGCTGGGTGCACCACAAGTAGCCGGATTTGATAGAATTAAGCCAGCTTTACCTAAGCTCGATCCTGAACAAATTTATGGAATACTGCCGGAAAACAGAGAAAAGCCTTATGATATGCTCGAGGTAGTTCAACGCTTGGTAGATAACTCTGAATTTGAAGAATACAAGAAATTGTATGGACAGAGCATCATCTGCGGATTAGGTCGTATTGATGGCTGGGCGGTTGGTATAGTTGCCAATCAGCGTAAAGTTGTTAAATCCAAAAAAGGGGAGATGCAGTTCGGGGGAGTAATTTATTCTGATAGTGCTGATAAGGCAACACGGTTTATCATGAATTGCAACCAGAAAAAAATCCCTTTGGTGTTTTTACAGGATGTTACCGGCTTTATGGTAGGCAGCAGATCTGAGCATGGAGGCATCATTAAAGATGGTGCAAAAATGGTAAACGCGGTTGCAAACTCCGTTGTGCCTAAGTTTACCATTGTAATAGGAAACTCTTATGGTGCCGGTAATTATGCCATGTGTGGTAAAGCATATGATCCGCGATTGATTTATGCCTGGCCAAGTGCTAAAATTGCAGTTATGGGTGGCTCGCAGGCCGCTAAAGTGTTGTTGCAGATTCAGGAAGCAYCACTAAAAGCAAAAGGAGAGGTGATTACACCGGAAAAAGAAGAAGAACTGTTAAAAGAAATTACCGATAGGTATGACAGTCAAACTACTCCTTATTATGCTGCGGCAAGGTTATGGGTTGATGGCGTTATTGACCCTTCAGAAACCAGAAAAGTAATTTCTATGGGTATAGAAGCGGCCAATCAATCGCCTATAAAGAAGCAGTTTAACGTAGGTGTTATCCAGACTTAGGCGGAATTATAATCTGGAAATCACAATGTTGCGTTTGTTGTGCGCTAGCGTTTGACGGATAGCGGGATAAAGCGTAATTTTGTACTTTAATAAGAAAGAAACATATATGTCAGAAGAAATAGAACACGTTCAATGTTTAATTATAGGTTCAGGTCCGGCAGGATATACTGCTGCAATTTATGCAGCCCGTGCTGATCTTAAGCCAGTTATGTATACTGGTATGGAACCTGGTGGTCAATTAACGCAGACTACTGATGTTGATAATTTCCCAGGATACCCGGGTGGCATTATGGGCCCTGAGATGATGGAAGATTTCCGTAAACAAGCAGAACGTTTTGGAACTGATATCCGTTTTGGATATGTAAGTTCTGTAGACTTTTCATCTTTGCCTCACAAAGTAGTTGTTGATGAAATTAAAACCATCACAGCTGATACTGTAATTATCTCGACAGGTGCCACAGCTAAGTGGCTTGGTTTGCCTAGTGAACAACAATATAATGGTTTTGGTGTATCGGCATGTGCGGTATGCGACGGATTTTTCTTTAAAGGACAGGACGTAGCGATAGTTGGTGCTGGTGATACTGCTGCCGAAGAGGCTACTTACCTTGCAAAGCTTTGTAAAAAAGTATACATGATTGTGCGCAGAGATGAGTTCAGAGCTTCAAAAGCTATGGTACACAGGGTATTAAATACGCCAAATATTGAAGTAATTTATAACTCTGAAACTAAAGAAATTCTGGGTAACGGTAAAAATGTTACTGCGGTAAGAATAGTAAATAACCAATCTGGTGCAGAAACTGATTTGCCAGTTGAAGGTTTCTTTGTGGCCATTGGCCATAAACCTAATACCGATATCTTTAAAGGATGGTTGGATATGGATGAAACTGGTTATTTAAAAACAATCCCTGGAACTTCTAAAACCAACATAGAAGGTGTTTTTGCCAGTGGAGATGTTCAGGATCATTATTATCGCCAGGCAGTTACAGCCGCTGGTTCTGGTTGTATGGCGGCTTTAGATGCAGAGCGTTATCTGGCGGCAAAAGAACACGAAGTAAAAGAAGTGTTGTAAGTATCATTTTAATAGAAATATGGGCAGAATCGTATGATTCTGCCTTTTTTTTGCCCGCCTTTCTCTAAGATTTTTTTATCTTGGGGCTTGATTTAAAATAAATTATTTAACCTAACACATGAAAAGATTATTATCAGTTGCTCTCGTGGCATTTATGTCTGTGGGTGCATTTGCGCAAACAGATGCCAATATGGGCATTATTCCTGCCCCCGTTTCGGTAGTAAAGAAAAGCGGAGCCTTTAAATTGGACAAAACTGTTGTAYTGATGTCTGCAGATGCAGCCAATGCAAAGATGGCAGATTTGCTAAACGCTTCTATTACCACGAAGGCAGGATTTGCACTTAGAGAAACAAAGGCTATAAAAGCCAATGAAAGAGCAATTGTATTAACCTCGGCAGGGGCTGATAAATTACCTGCAGAAGGTTATACTATTGATATTACTGATAAAAAAATCACTGTAACAGGTAAAGATGCAGGATTGTTCTATGCAGTTCAGTCTATGATTCAGCTAATGCCTGAAAAGAAAAATAATGAGCTAACCATAAGTGCAGCAGAAATTAACGATTATCCTCGTTTTAAATACAGAGGAATGCACCTCGACGTTGGACGCCATATGTTCCCGGTAGCTTTTATCAAGAAGTACATCGATTTGATGTCTCAATATAAATTAAATAATTTCCACTGGCATTTAACTGAAGACCAGGGATGGAGAATTGAAATCAAGAAATATCCTAAACTAACAACAGTTGGTGCAACCAGAAGCGGCACCATTATTGGTCACCACCCTGGAGTAGGTACAGATAATAAAGAGTACAAAGGTTTTTATACCCAGCAAGAGGCTAAAGAGGTTGTTGCTTATGCAGCAGCAAGATATATTAACGTAATTCCTGAGATTGAGCTTCCTGGCCATGCATCAGCAGCAATTGCGGCATATCCTGAATTAAGCTGTTTCCCTAACAGAGATACTTTTGTTGATGTTAAAACACCTTGGTCTGGTTCCAGAAAAGGAAAGCAAGTGCAACAGCAATGGGGTGTATTTGATGATGTATTTGTGCCTAGCGACAATACCTTTAAATTTTTAGAAGATGTGTTGGACGAGGTAATCGCGATTTTCCCTTCTAAATATATTCATATCGGTGGTGATGAGAGCCCTAAAGAATACTGGAAAGAAAGTGAGTTTTGCCAGAACTTAATTAAAAAACTTGGGTTAAAAGATGAGCATGAGTTACAAAGCTATTTTATCCAGAGAATCGAAAAACACATCAATGCAAAAGGCCGTTCAATTATTGGATGGGATGAGATTCTTGAAGGTGGTTTAGCGCCTAACGCTACTGTAATGTCGTGGAGAGGTACAGAAGGTGGTATTGCAGCGGCAAAACAAAACCATGATGTGATCATGACTCCGGGCGGACCTATTGGACTTTACTTTGATCATAAACAATCTAATTCTGTTGACGAACCAACAAATATTGGTGGTTTAGCACCTTATTCTTTAGCATATGCTTACGATCCAATGCCAAAAGAATTAACTGCAGATCAGCAGAAACATGTTGTGGGTGTACAGGCTAACCTGTGGACTGAGTATATTCAAACTCCAGAAAAAGTGGAGTATATGATCTTACCAAGAATGTTCTCATTGGCAGAGATTGCATGGAGCAAGCTTGACCGTAAGGACTTTAAAAACTTCTCTGAAGAGCGTATTCCTGTGCATTTGGCCAGATTAGATAAAACCAACACAAACTATTGGGTTCCAACTCCGCTTGGATTAACAGCAGAAAAAGTAATAAACGGTGAAGAATTTAATCTTGATCTGAAAGCACCAATACCAGGTTCAAAAGTATTTTATACTTTAGATCTTACACGTCCGTCTGAAACTGCTAACTTAGTTAACAGCCCTGTTAAAGTGATTGTTCCTAAAGGCGAAAAACGTGTTTTAAAAACTATTGTAATCGCGCCAAGTGGTAAACGCAGCGTTGTTACAGAAACAATTTTGAACAATGGTGCTTCGGATGTAAAAACTAAATAGTAGTTTGCATTGTATAAATTGTATTTACATTAAAAAGTAAATGATGAAATTGATGAAATACTTAATAAAGCAGCCTCTTCTATTTGCGGGGCTGCTTTTATTGGCTTCTTGCAGCGACTCTTCTAAGAAAGATGAAGCTGTAAAACAGAGTGAACCTGTTGCAGCTAAGCAAAAAGGTCAGTTTGTTTTTTACAAGGATATAGCGATAAGACCAGGTATCAATTTTGAGGTAGTAAGCTGGGGTAAAGGGGTTGATAGCGTTGGTGGTTATCTGATACTGATGTCCGATTCGCTTAAAAGCAATTACAAATCGTTTTCTAATGAACGTAGTGGCATTATAACTGATGCCTGGAATATGGATTTAGATAATGATGGTAACCCGGAAATTTACATCGAGCTGTTAAGCAAGAAGAATGTTCTGGATCTTAACGTTTTCGAATATTCTGATGGTAATTTTAACAAGATCACCTTCCCGGCATTAAGTGATAGAGCTAAAAAGACCTACGCAGGTAATGATAAATTCGTTATCAAGAATGGCGACTTGTTCCGCACTTTTCCTATCGTAAATTCAAAAGATACTACTGAAAAGGATGGCACTTTAAAAACATTACAATATAGACTTAGCGGTAATAGCTTCTCTATATCTGAAATAGAGAGTGAATAGGTTTATATCAGCTTATTGGTTCTTGCCACATTTATGGCGTCAGCTTTCGAGTTGACGTCTAACTTAATGTAAATGTTCTTTACATGGGTTTTAACCGTTTCTACATCTATAAATAACTGATTGGCGATCTGGCCACGATCTTTACCTTCGGCTATTAATTCCAGTATCTGTGTTTCTCTTTTGGTAAGCGGCGAATGCTGGTTTTTTTGAAGAGACATAATTACTTTCTTTGAAACATCTGGGCTCATGGGGCCGCCGCCATGCATTACCTCTTTAATTGCGTCGATTATTTTTGATGAAGGCGTATTCTTGGTAAAGTATCCTGAAGCACCATTTGCCAATGCATCCAGTATTATTTTTTCGGTTTCATAAACAGTAAGCATAATGATGTAAACATCAGGCAGCATCTTTTTTAGTTGCGGTAAAGCGTCAATGCCGCTTGTACCGGGCAGCTGTATATCCAATATGATCACATCCGGGTTGTCTTTTGCAATTTTAAGCTTTGCAACATCAAATGAAGGATAAGCATTTACCACGGTATATGGAGAGGTATTGTCTATCAGGT
>NZ_JBFTNT010000060.1:0-28756 GCF_056397585.1 Pedobacter sp. 05L430
GGACAACATAAGGTTCCCAGACTGGCAAATGACAGGAAATATGTAGAGGAAATATTGCCCCTGATGAAATAATATTTTTTTGTACAAGATAATGGTGATTTAATTTTTTTTAGTTAAATTTAAATAGCTAATTCTTAATCGCTTATGAAAACAGTACAACAAATACTTAATGCTAAACCTGTACAGATTTTCTCAGTTACAGAAAATTCATCTGTTTTAGAGGCGCTTCAGTTGATGATGGAAAAGAATGTAAGTGCGTTGCTTATTCTTGAAGATCATAAGCTACAGGGTATATTTACAGAAAGAGATTATGCCCGGAAGATCATACTGTATGGGAAATCATCGGCTGGCACTCCGATAAAAGAGGTAATGACACCCGATCCAATCACCATCGTGCCGACAGACAGCATAGACCTGTGCATGCAAATCATGACTGACAAACATATCAGACATTTACCGGTAATGCAGGACAATCAATTACTTGGAATGGTTTCCATAGGTGATGTGGTTAAATTCATCATTGCAGATCAGAAACAAACCATATCTCAGCTAGAAAGCTATATCAGTAGTTAAAGAACTTTATCAATCTAATATTAACCGTAATCTCAATTAAATTGAAAAGCTCGTATCATGATTAATGATACGAGCTTTTCTTTTATGCCGGCTCTCTGATAAATACGCTACCAGATTTTAACTCTTTTCTCTGGTGCCAGGTATAAAGAATCTGTTGGTTTTACATTAAATGCAGTATAAAACTC
This sequence comes from Pedobacter sp. 05L430, assembly GCF_056397585.1. Lineage (NCBI taxonomy): Bacteria > Pseudomonadati > Bacteroidota > Sphingobacteriia > Sphingobacteriales > Sphingobacteriaceae > Pedobacter > Pedobacter sp. 05L430. The sequence continues at coordinate 759 of NZ_JBFTNT010000060.1, forward strand.
TGGTATATTTCTAACTACACCATTAACCCTAAACTTAGCCGGGGAATGGGGATCTGTTCCAACCTGATTTCTTAATGCCTCATCTGTTGATTTATTTAACCATACCTGAGCCCATCCAAGGAATACTCTTTGCTCGCCAGTAAATCCATCCATAACTGGTGCTGGTTTACCATTTAAGCTTGCATTATAGGCCTTCAGTGCAATACTTAATCCGCCAAGGTCACCTATATTTTCTCCAAGTGTAAAATCTCCATTTACATTCAGATCAGGAAAAACTTTAAACCCGCTGTATTGCGCTTTTAGAGCGCTTGTTCTCTTTTTAAACTCACTTTGATCCTTCGTCGTCCACCAGTTACGCATTGCACCTGTGCCGTCAAATGTACTTCCCTGATCGTCGAAACCATGACCTATTTCATGACCAATCACCGCACCGATACCTCCATAATTTACCGCATCATCTGCAGTCATATCAAAAAATGGCGGCTGAAGAATTGCAGCCGGAAAAACAATCTCATTCATACTAGGATTATAGTATGCGTTAACAGTTTGTGGTGTCATCCCCCATTCTGTACGGTCAACAGGCTTACCCAGCTTGTTAAAAGTGCGGTTGTATTCGAACTCTGCAGACCGTTTTTCATTACCAAACAAATCGTTCTTTGCAATTTTAAGTTTACCATAATCTCTCCATTTATCCGGATATCCAATTTTTGGAGTGAACTTGCTTATTTTTTCAAGTGCTTGTTTTTTAGTTTCTGCACCCATCCAGTCGAGCTCTTTAATACTCGTCTCGTAAGCTTTCAATAGATTGCCAACAAGTTTAAGCATGCGTTCCTTAGCTGCAGGCGGGAAATGCTTTTCAACATATAGTTTACCAACTACCTCACCAAGGTTCCCGTTAACTACATCAACGGCCCTGCGCCATTGAGGTTTCTGCTCTTTAACGCCATATAATGTTTTAGCATAGAAATTGAAATTCTCCTGATCAAGCGCAGTGTTCAAAGCAGTTGCAGCGCTTGTAACAGCACTCCATTTTAAATAATTTTTCCAGGTATCAAGTGGTGTATTTTTCAAAATGGCATTTAGATCCTTTGTATATGCTACCTGGCTAATAATTAAGGTATCATGATTCTTTACTCCTGCCTCTGTTAGTAGGGTGTTCCAATCAAAATCTGGAGTTAACGTACTCAGATTCTTAATTGGAAAACTATTATAAAGACCAGCCATATTTCTGGTTTCTTCCTTCTTCATTTGTTTTGAGGCAATCAAGGTCTCGAGTGCCATTATCTGAACAGACTTAGCTTTTGCATCAGGAATTCCGGCAAGAGTTAACATCTTTTCAATATGGGCTACATATTTAGTACGGATGTCTGCAGATTTTGCAYCCTTTAATAGATAGTACTCACGATCTGGTAAACCCAGGCCACCTTGCCAGGTATAAAGCATGTACTTTCTTGGATCTTTCAGATCCTCAGCAACACTTAAAYTGAAAGGAATCATATTGCCTATCTTATTGGCATAAGCAAAATAGGAAGCCAAATCTTTCCCGGAGGCGATAGCATCAATTTTTTTAAACTCAACATTTAAAGGTGCCAGCCCTATAGAATCACGAACCTTCATATTTATATAAGATTCATAAAAGTCGCCTATTTTCTGCTCATCAGAACCCTCAGCAGGATTTCCCTTGGCAGYATTCTCAATTATTGCTTTAACATCTTCCTGTGCCTTATCATTCACCATTGCCCCTATACCATATGAAGCCTTATCAGAAGGGATTTTTGTGTTTTTCATCCAGGTGCCATTCACATAGGCCGTAAAATTATTCCCCGGCGCCACTGTAGTATCCATATTTTTAAGGATAATACCTGAATGCAGTTCTTGCTTCGGTTCCGAATTATTGCAGGATGCCATAAGCAGCAAAGAACAAGCCGTAAGCGGGATGCTAAAAGATTTTTTAATTTTCATTTATATAAGAATTTATGAATAAGAAATAAGTGTTAAACCAAATTTAACAAAAGATTATCACCTAACTTCTAAAGAGTTCATAATATCTTAGTTACTTTATCCCAACATAAATTTGATGGTCTTAAATTAAGTACTCCATTTAAATTCATTTACTAACTGCTTTAAATCTGCATCCGTTATTTGGGACGGATTTGAGAATTGTTTTTCAAGTATATGTTGAGGAACGATCAATGATCCATTGTTTGTCCTGATAATTGCACCGGCATCTGTGTATTTATGAGCGTAGAAATCGCCAATCGTTGGATCTAACTCTGTGAGTCTGATCAGTAATTCGTAAAGTACGTATAGAGGTGTTGTCACTCCGCAAATATAAATTAACTGCATTTTAATATTCAATTATCATTATGTTAACACAACCCAAACCCTTAACAATAGATTTATCACAATTACTCCTGATAAGGCAATATGAAAATGGTTTTTCATATGGTTGGTGATACCGGCGGACTGAAATCTGCTGATGCTCAAAAACAGGTGGCAGGGAAAATGGCCGAACAATACTTGTGCGCAACGAGCGAACACGACAGGCCTGCATTCTTATACCACCTTGGAGATATTGTATATCATTATGGCGAGGCAGAGCAATATAACGAACAGTTTTTAAAACCATTTGAGACCTACCCTGGCCCTATTTATGCCATTGCTGGGAATCATGACACAGATATAAATCCAGACTGCGATTTACATTACGAAAGTCTTGATGCATTTTATGCTGCATTTTGCAATACTTGCCCTAAAACAATTCATTTTGGGACCGAAAGCAGTAGAAAAAGTCAGATTCAGCCTCACGTATTTTGGACAATGGAATCGCCATTGGCGACAATAATTGGCCTTCATACCAATGTTCCAAAATATGGTCACATTACCAAGGAACAAAAAAACTGGTTTGTTAAAGAGCTGCAAAATGCCGCTACACTTCGCTCTGATAAGGCTATAATTGTTTGTATGCACCATGCCCCTTATTCTGCAGATACAAATCATGGATCGAGCAAACCAATGATAGAATTTCTGGAAACTGCCTTTAAAGAAGCTGGGGTAAAACCAGACATTATTTTTAGCGGACACGTACATAATTACCAACGCTTTAGTAAACAATATGAAGATGGGAAAACACTGCCATTTATTGTTGCAGGAGCCGGAGGTTTTGACGAATTACACCAACTTGCAGATCCTTACGATAACAATTACATCGCTAAAAGTGACTTATTTAATAAGGTCCAGCTTGATAGCTACTGCGACAACAGACACGGCTTTTTAAAAGTCAGCATCGAGAAAACACCTTTTAACTTTACTATCCAAGGTGAATACTATACCGTTCCGAATTTAGATACTGATGAGGAAGCCACTTTATTTGATGAATTTTCAATCGATTTGACCGGAAGGTAATAAAAGTCAGACTTTTAGGGTAAAAGTATTGATTATGACACTCTAAGGACAGCTATTTCTATAAAAATCAGGAATTTTGATTTGTTTAAATCAATACTGTTTAAACTTGCAGTATCGAGTTTTTAAGCAATAGTAATTCCGTAAATTTATAGAAAGCCCTCAAAATGACAGATTTGGATAAAAGTATAACGGTTGGAACACTATTTGGTTTCGTTATATTACTTACCTTGTTTGAAATGTACTTTAGTTACGTCCATGATAAAAAACATTATCAGAAACGTGATACACTTACCAATATCTACCTGATGGCCAGCGCCTTTGTGATCAATATCCTTACAAAAGCCGGAACCTTCATGTTTCTTCCGAACATTTTAACCTTACCACAGGCTTCAGGTCTACAGTATTTGAACCACTATACAGGGTATTCTTCTATTTGCCTTTGGCGATGATGGGGTTCAACGCAGTTGATATCCTTTTTGCCTACCTGGTTACTCAAATCTATGGCAATATTGTACATACTAAATCGGTTGGAAAACTACATCCAATAATTGAATATCTTTTTGTCACTCCTTCACATCATCGTGTTCATCATGCAAGTAATGTACGTTATCTTGACAAGAATATGGGTATGGTATTAATTCTATGGGATCGTATATTCGGAACATTCCAGGCAGAGGTACCGGAGGAAGAAATAAAGTATGGATTAACAAAGCAGCCAGAAGACTCTGGACCGGTAAATATCATTTTCCATGAATTTATTGCGCTATATGCCGATGTTAAAAAAGCGCCTACCTTTAAAGATAAATTAAAGTATATTTTTTACCCTCCGGGATGGAGCCACGATGGCAGTACACAAACGGCAAGGGTAATGCAACGGGAATTATAAAGTGAAAAATCTAAAACAAATAATCGAAGATATAAAAGTTCAGGGCCACAACCCTGAACTTTTACAGGCAACGCTCTGGAAGTTTATTTGTTACTCCCCAAAAATGCCAAGTCGTTTACATCAGCAAAATCTTTTAAATGCTGCTAAAACCTCTACTTTAAAAGTGTATGATCAATATTTCAGCAAATCAGATCTGAATTTTAATTGTTTTAGATGGGGCAATGGATCAATTAAGGTTTTGCTTACACACGGATGGGGCTCTAAAGCCATAGATTTTAGCGAATTGATTGATGTGTTATTACTTAACAAAGATCTCGAGATATGGGCCTTTGACGCACCAGGGAATGGAAGTTCAGAAGGCGAACTCAGCAACCTGATCCTTTTTGCAGAGGCGATTAAAGAATTCCAAAAAAATTATGGAGCTCCCGATGCAATGATCGGTCACTCACTAGGTGGCATGGCAAATACATTGGTGATACAGGAAACACTGCAATTCCCTAAACTTCTTATCAGCATTGCTCCTCTCGTTAATTTAACAGAGAACTTCAAATCGTCTATGACAGCTGTAAGCATCCCTGAAAATATACAGCAACGTTTTTTTAATGAATTCGAAGAGCTTTACCAAATGAGTACCAATCGCTTTTTATTAAATGATATGTACACTTTTTCTGAGGAGTTAAAGCATCTGCTCATCTATGAAGTTAATGACAATATATCTCCTGCAGGTTTTATTGAAACATTTCTAGAGCAGTACCCAACAATAAATGCTTCCAGATATGATGATACCACTCATGCCAAAATAATTATTGACCCAAGGGTAATCAAAGAAATAGACGCCATAATTAAAGAGACATTCTAGCTTTTACCTCATTAATCTTGGAAAGATGTGTTTCAAGAAGTTCTTGGTTTGAGATGCCTGTYTCCTGGTCAAAATTTTGATGAAAAGAAGGAAGCGAAAAGGTTGTCAATACTTCTGCACCTAATTTTGGGAGTCTGATTATCGCCGCATTCATTACATTCCCGCCTCCAAATCCACCAGGCGAAGTACTCATTAGCAACATTGGCTTGTTCTGGAAAAACTTACTGTTTGTACGGGAACACCAATCCATCACATTCTTAAAAGCAGCACTGTAACTTCCATTGTGTTCGGCCAGGGAAAGAATAATAAGATCCGTTTCTGATATATGATCTATTAGCTTATAAGCCTTTTCCGGGTATCCGTCACTGGCCTCTCTGTCTACAGAGAATAATGGCATCTCGAAATCATTTAAATCTAACAGCTTAACATCATGCTCTTTAAAGAAAGAAATGGTGTGGATAACCAATTTCCGATTAATTGATTGGCGACTACTGCTTCCGGCGAACGCTAAAATCTTCATTTGATATAATTAGTTTTTAATATTTCTACTTTGCTCTGGCAACGGAACAAAATCAGTTTCGCCTGGAACTGGAATAAAAGATTGTGAAAGCCACTTTTCCTTTGCTTCCTCGATTCTTTCGCGGGTAGACGCTACAAAATTCCAGTAAATAAAACGTTCCTCAGAAAAAGGCTCTCCGCCAAATATATATATTGTTGAATTTTCCTGCATTACAAATTCGCACAGCTTACTGTCTTTAGCCACCAGGAGTTGTTTAGGCCCAAAGATATGTCCTTCACTTTCAATGCCACCCTCAAGAATATATAAGGCACTTTCACCGAATAGATCTTTACCTATTTTAACAGGTTGACTTTTGGCGCTTTTTAACTCCAGAAAATAAAGCGGGCTGTACACCGGTACTGGTGAGAAGTGTCCAAATACATCACCGGCAATCAGTTTAAAATCAATTCCATTTTCTGTCCAGTGCGGAATCTCATCTTCATTAAAATGAAAAAACTCTGGTTCCATTTCCTCCAGGGCTTTTGGTAAAGCAACCCATATTTGAAGCCCGTGGAGCATTTTATTGGAAGTTCTTAAATAGACTGGTGTTCTTTCTGAATGAACAATTCCGCTTCCTGCAGTCATCCAGTTTACCTGCCCAGGTTGAATTTCAGTTTCATTACCCAAACTATCTTTATGCATTATGGCTCCTTCAAAAAGATAGGTTAAAGTAGAAAGCCCAATATGCGGATGTGGGGGAACATCAAAATTCTCGTGGTCACTTAAACTTGTGGGGCCCATGTGATCTACAAAGGCAAATGGCCCAACCATTCTTTTTTCACGAAAGGGCAAAAGTCTGCCAACCATAAAATTACCAATGTTACTTGGTCTTTCTTCGATAATCAAGTTAATATTTGACATGCTATTTTAATGATTTTAACTGTTCAGATTAAACAGATAGATTTGACATAAGGCAATGTGAATTTACATGAATTAGCTTAGTATTACAAGATTTTTCAATAAAATCAGAAGGCCCAGCAGTATAACTGAAGGGCCTTCTGATCATTAATAATAGTTTTTGATGGACTATTGTTTATCCCACCATACTCTACCAGATAATTTATCTCCACCCGGCACTGCGGCAGATGCTTCTTTGTAATTAGCACCATTTTTCGCACCTTCTTCTACAGGATAAGGGAAACGACGAGGAATAGTACCATTAGTTGCGTTTCCAGGGTATACAACTGGTGTTAATGCAGGAAACCCACTTCTACGCCAATTAGACCAGGTTTCATAAAAATCGAGCATGGTATTGGTATGAGCCCAGTATTGGTTGTTAATCATTTCTAAACCATTTGCGGAATTGTAAGGATGTGCATTCGCGTAACTTACAGCAACACCTTCTGATATTGCCAGCGATGCATCATATTGCCCAAGAAAAGTAATTGCAGCTGCAACCCCATTCTTATAATGATCAGCCGCGACACCTCCTATCCCCCATCTTTGTGCGGCCTCTGCAAGCAATAATTCACTCTCGGCATAGGTAAGAATAAATGTTACCCCATTTTGTTTTATCATTGCCGGATTTGGAGATGAATAATCAGAGAAACTTGTAAATGAGGGGTCTTGCCTAACGTCTCTACCAGCTAGTCCACTTAAATCCTTACCATTTGGCATTCCTTTTTGAGCCGCAGCAGCTGTAACATAAAGTGGATTTTGTGCTTTACCACTCTCTGTTAAATACAACTGTGTTACAGCAACTTTCTCCAGACGAGGGTCATTATTATTTTTCAAAAAGTCGATAAATGTTTTCGACCATTTAACATAGTAGTTCTCCTGTCCGCCATCACCAAGTAGCAYCTGACTGTTTCTGTTTTGTGTTACCCTTGATCCAGCAGCATCATGGGCCAAAAATGCGTTATCCTTATTATCATTCATTGTTTTACCAACAACTTTTTGAACATATGTTTTTGCCGTGGCTTCATCAATCTTAGTTAACCTCATTGCTAACCGAAGCATTAAAGTGTTGGCAAACCGTTTCCATTGTGCAATGTTTCCTTTGTAAATAACATCCCCTGTTACTGCATCGCCAGTCTCATTCAAAGCAGTCGAAGCTTCCTCTACCTCTTTCAGCAAATCCATATAAATAGCTTGTTGCTTATCATATTTAGGTGTAAAATTACCGGTATACACTCCCAATCCGGCTTCTGAATAAGGAACGTCTCCGTACAAATCAGTTAGTCGCTCAAAAATCAGCGCTTTCCAGATGCGGGCTACCTGATACACATTGTTTAACTTTGGTTTGCCTTTGGCGTACTCAACAACATCAACAATTGGTCGTACTTGCTCTATATACGCACCTACACTACCATTTCCCCAATACGCAGCTGTGTAGCCTTCATTCAAAAGATACTTGTCGCCTGCCCAATAGCTAATCACTGTAGAAAAACCCTGCATCATTGTGGCAGAGTAAATCAAATTTCCACGCCAGGTATCGTATGCAAAATCTATACTCCCTGTATAAGTAAGCTGTGCTGATGTTAATGTGTAATTTGGATCAAAACTACTCGGCCCATAGGCAACTGGATTGGTATTGATGTCCTTAAAATCTTTTGTACAACTTGTACCTACTAGAACAGTAACAAGTAATACCAGGCTATATTTGTTTAATATATTCGTTTTCATTTCTCTTTATCTTTAAATAATTAAAACTTAACACTTAGGTTTACGCCGAAAGTTCTTACTGGCGGCACCCCTCCTAACTCCATTCCTGGAAATGTAGCATTGTAGCTCGATTCTGGATCGATGTTGTCTGTTTTCTTCATCAGAATAAATAAATTTCTGCCAACCAGACTTACATTTAAGCTTTTTACTTTATTATTAAACATTTTTGCCGGGAAATTATAGCCCAACGTTAACTGTCTGAATTTGATGAAACTCGCATCCTGTACAAATTTATTAGATACATTATTGGCGGTATTTTCATAGAATTTTGCCGCATTATTCCCAAGAGTTTCACGATCTACAAGGGTATTTTTATGTAATCCGAAAATATATCCGTAGTAATCAGTTGCCGAGAATACCTTGCCTCCCCATTTTCCATCAATAAGGAAAGAAAGACTTACCCCTTTATAGTTAAACTCATTATTCCAGCCTGCAAACCATTTATTATATGCCGATCCGTATGCTTTTAAATCTCCTCTTGACGGTTCTCCAAGTGCATCTTTTAAAATTGCGCCGTTAGCATCATACTTATAATCATATGCCATTACCTGAGCCGCAGCTAACCCCGGTATATTCTGTAAAAACCCAACCCCCGATCTGGAAGTTGCCAATAGTTGCGAAGGCAATCCTTCTGCTAAAGAAAGCACCGTATTATCATTATACGTTCCATTCACTGATGAAGTCCAGGTAAAATCTTCATTTTTAAGAATAACCCCAGAGATTAGTGSCTCTACCCCTTTGTTTTCAATTTCTCCAGAATTTAAAACTGCTCCGGAATAACCAGTTGTACTTGATGTGGTAACTACAGATATCTCATCTTTTGAACGTTTTTTGTACCAGGTCATATCCAGGTTTAAACGATCGCCAAAGAATCTTAACTCAGTACCAATTTCCAGCTCAGTTGCTTTAGAAGCTTTTAATCCCGGATTAGGAATACTTAAGTTATTTATGATACCTAATGGATTTCCATTCAAGGTTTCACTTCTAAAACCATAGGTAAGTAAGGTTTGATAAGGATCGGTTGCTTGTCCAACAATGGCATAGCCTGCCCTTAACTTACCGAAATTAAGGAATGAGGGTTTCCAAAGTTCTGAGAACACAAATGAACCACTTACAGAAGGATAAAAAACACTGAGTTTATTGTCTTTTCCAGGAGTAGCAAGTGTAGAAAACCAGTCTGATCTTCCGCTACCGGTTAAATAAAGTATATCTCTATAAGAAAGTTCTAAAGTGCCATATACCGAGTGAGTTTCTGACTCGGTCTCTATATGTCCAACTGATTTGTTTTTAGCATTTAAGATGTTATAAACTCCAAACACTGCGAAATTAGTCCCATTATTTGTTGTTTGATTAATTCTGGTATTTCTGAAACTTGCCCCAACATTTGGAGTAACAGTAAATTCATCACCTACAGCAAATGATTTCCCCAATAATACATCGGTGTTAACATCTGCAAACTTGGTTTGCTGTTCTGCAATTTTGCCGGGTTCATAATACGCAGTTCCTGATGGCACCACATTCTTATAAGTATCAGAGTAAGCATCGCGACCTGCACGACCTTGAATAAACAGACCGTTATCAAAAGTATAGCGTGCATTGAAAGAGCTAATTAATCTCTCGCGTTTAGTGTCATTAACAAATTCGTTTGCAGCAAACCATGGATTGGTAGCAAATGCATTTCCGGTATTGTACTTTAATTCATTCCCATCTGCATCTTTCCCTGGCTTTAGATCATTTACGCTAACGCTGGTGGGTAAAAACACCACATTATAGTTAGCATTACCGGCACCGTCTGACACCATTGGTCTATTTTTAGCCTGCTCCAAAATATAATTAGAGCGGGCATCAATGTTTAAGCGTTTAACTGGCTCAAATGTACCTACCAAATTAAATGATTGTCTATTCAGTCCTGAATTTGGAACTACAGAATTGTTATTTACATCATTGGCAGAAAAGCGGATTGCGCCTCCTTCAAATGTTTTGTTTAAGGCAAGTGTATTAGACCATGTACCGCCATTACCATAAAAGTTCTTTATATTATTACGCTGTGCTGAATACGGTCTTGAAACACCATCAAACTGAACCACGCTGGTCCCGTCTAATTTTGCACCCCAGCTAGATCCACCAACTTGTGCGGCCGCAGCCTTGTCTAATGGTTTTGTGCCGTTGGCCCCCTGCCCATATACATACTGCCAGTCGGTTCTGTCCATGATTTGCTCTACCACGTAATTACTATTAAAGTCAACGCTATTTCCTTTACCACTTTTAGTTGTAATAAGAATAACACCTGCTTTAGCTCTTGAACCATAAAGTGCTGATGCGGCTGCACCTTTCAATACAGAGATACTTTCAATATCATCAGGATTTAAGTTACCCACTGCATCTCCAAGATCCGGGGCGTTGTCCCACTGACTACCTGAGTTCCCATTTGGATTGATATTGTTTAAACCTGTAGGCTTATTTTCCATTGGCACACCATTAATTACATATAGTGGCTGATTACTTTGGCTAAGGCTGGAAACACCACGAATGGTAACACTTGTAGCTGCACCTGCACCACCTGAAGTTGAGCTGATGTCCAGACCTGCAACTTTACCGACTAAAGCGTTAGCTACATTGTTTTCTCTGGCTTGCGTTAAAGATTCGCCCTGAACCTGAGAAACAGAATATCCCAGTGCTCTACGTTCCTTTTTAATACCCAAAGCTGTTACCACTACCTCGTTTAACAATTTGGTGTCTTCTGTTAATACAACCTGTAAGTCTGTTTTACCATCAACGGCTATTTCTTTTGTCTGAAAACCAGCATATGAAACTACTAGAATTGCATTTGGGAGTGCCGATATTGAGAATTTACCATTTATATCGGTTGATGTTCCTGCACCACTTCCTTTAATTCGAACCGTTGCCCCCGGTAAAGGTCCGCCATTAGCGTCCTTGACGGTGCCGCTGACTTTAATATCTTTTTTCCGGCTAATTACAATCAGCCCTGCACCAGAAACAGAATAATTTAAGTTAGTGTTGTTAAATATTACAGCTAAAACATCTGTAACTAAAGTATTTTTTACCGACAATGTGATGTCCTTGTTTATAGGAACATTTGACGAACTGTACACAAAATGATAATCACTTTGCTCTTCAATAATCTTCAAAACTTTGCCCAGCTTTGTTTTCGTAACATCTAGTGRTATCTTTTGCTGAGAAAAGACAGATGCCGAAACATTGAGACATGTAATAAAAATTATAATACAGGTTAATTTCATTAAAATAATGAATTTTAAGAACGTCCTGACATCGGGACGCACTTGCAGTAAGTAATAATTAATCATATTTTTGTTTTTTTGGTTGCTTTAGTATTTGGCAGCAATCTGTTTGCGCATAAAACTGCCAGTGCTTATATCAAAAAAATTATTGGGGCGGTGCGTCAACACCGTCCCTTTCTAATTATTTAGATATGGTAATTTGATTCCCTTTTATTTCATATTTAAAATGTTCTGCGTCTTGAAATGCCTTTAATGCCTGCTCTATATTTTCATGTCTAAATGTTGCTGTAAAACGATATTTTTCTACTTCACGATCATTAAAAATAATCTCTACGTTGTACCATCTTTCCAAGTCCCCTTTAACTTCAGCAAAAGTTTGATCTAAAATCTCCAGCCTGTTTTGCGTCCAGGCCATTTCTACAATTGTGCTGTCGTTAACTTTGGTATATTGATTAATAGCTATTTGCGGATGTACAACTGAAGGTTTTTGTGGTTTGATGTTACTAGGAAGTTCGTCAACTTTTTTATAAAAAGTAACCTTCTGACTTGGCCTTAAAGTTATAGAGCTCCCCTTGGTTCCTTTTCCCTCCATCACAATCAGGCCCTTAATCAGCACTGTTTCAGATGTTGCTTCTCCCGGATATATTTTAACATTAAAAGAGGTACCAAGCACATTGATATCAAAATCTTCGGTATGTACCTTAAAGGGCTTACTCTTATTGTGGGTAACATCAAAAAAGGCCTCTCCAACTAAATTAACCTCCCTGTTTTTTTCATTAAAATTCTTATCGAGCGTTAATGTACTTTTGGCATTAAGCAAAACCACAGAACCATCCGATAGCGTGATTTTTTTCTTTTCGCCACCTTTTGTACTAAAATTGGTAACCAAACTAACCTTTGGGGTATTTTCTTTAGGGTTATTTTTAAAGATAACCGCAACGCCTACCATTAGCAGAACCGCCGCTGCAATTTTCAGCCACATATAATTTTTATGGATAGGGATAATATCAGCCTCATTTTGAGGTTCAATATTATTTTTCAAGAGGTCTACCTGTTTATTTAATGGTTTCTTGTTCCCACTTAATATCACATACAAGCGTTTTGCTTCGGCAATAACAGTCTCTTGCTCAGGATGTGCTTTAATATAATTTTCCCAGTAGCTAATACAAAGTTTATCTGTTCCGGCACAATATAGCTGGAAGGTATTATCTACTAAAAAGTCTTCAACATTGAAAAGACTACGATCTATCATAACATTTGGCTTTTATAATACCAGTGCCAAAAATGTTATGTTTTTCCTAAGAAAATTTTACTTTTTTTTACTTTACACGAATAACATTGCTTAATAGCACACTTTTACCATCCCGCCATTCTGAATTTATTAGTCTTTCAACTCTTTACGCAATATCTTAAGCGCATCATAAACCGTATTATAAGCAGTTTTAATGGTTTGTTGAGTTTGATCAGCTATTTGTTCATAGCTCAATCCATCAAAGAATTTTAGATGAATCAATTGTTTTTGTCTGAAGGTCAATTTCTCCAGCGCATTTTTAAGTTTATATCGTACCAGTTCATCGGTCTGAACTTTTACTATAAACTCTTCGTACGACATCTCCATCCACTCGCCCTCCGCACCTGCATTTTGCAGCGCATCATTAATTTTGCGCTTACGCTCTAACAGTCGTAAAATCTTACGTTTTAAAAATGTACGCAAGTAAGCAGGCACATTATCAACCCTGTTTAGCTGCTCGTGTTTTTCCCAGATGGTAATAAATACCTGATCGGTTGCCTCCCCTGATGTTTCAGCATCTCCGCATACACGAATACCAAAATTAACCAGGTCATAATAAAGCGCTTTGTAGAGATCAAAAAATGCACCATTATCACCTCCCCTGATACGTTCCCATAATAAATGATGCAAGAGCTTATTCTCCATTTGGTTAATTTAGATTAAGACAATGTTAAGAAAATCTAAGGAATATTTACATGATCAGATCTTATTTATTCTTGTTAACCCATACAATAAACAAAAACGAACAAGCTAGCCGCAAGATGTTGATTCGCGCTTAATCAAGCGGGATTTTAAGATGTGGTTTTCATTTGGTTCAAAATACTTTTTTTCTAATATTTTGAATAAAATACCAGCTGCTTCTTTTCCAATTTCAAAAGCAGGCTGCTCAATTGTTGTAAGGGATGGATTTAAAAGAGGTGCAGTATTAAGATTGGAAAAACTTATTATTTTTAGATCTTTCGGGATATTTAGATTTAACTCGCGAGCAACATAATAACAGGGCAAAGCAAGCTCCTCGATTGAAGCAATAACAGCGTCTGGCTTCTGGTTCGATACCATGGCTTTTATATTTTCATAATTCTTGCTGGTATCTTTGTCGTAATGAACAATCATCTCATCAGTATAAAGCATATTGTACTTTTCTAAAGCCTTCAGATATCCGGCAAACCTATTTTTACCGGTCACCAGATTATTAAGTGCAAACAGATAGGCAATCTTTTTACAACCACATTCTATTAGATGACAAGTTGCATTGTAAGCACTTTCATAATCATCTGTTGTTATTTTTACGGCATCTATATCTTCAAAAACCCTATCAAAAAAAACAACCGGTATTTTCTTAACCAGCTCTTTAAAATGCTCATTATTATTTGTATTACTCGACACAGAAATCAATATTCCATCTACTCTGCCGCTTAACAGGCTATCAGTAAAAGCAATTTCTGTATCACTGTTTTCGTGGGTTTGATAGATCAATACATGATAATCGCGTTTCCTGGCTATTTCTTCAATCCCGTTTATGGCCAGCGAGAAGAAATTATTAGCAATCTCTGGAATAATAACGGCTATAGTTTTTGTTTTATGACTACGGAGGTTACTTGCAGATGGATTACGTTCATATTTTAACTTTTTAGCGAGGTCCCAAACCTTTTGCTTGGTTTCCAAACTAATTTCATAACTGTCATTTAATGCTTTTGAAACAGTGGCAATAGATATATTTAACTCTTTAGCTAGCGTTTTTACAGTTACAGTTCCCTTCATTTACATTTAAATTTGAAAGTTTTTGCCAATAACGGTGGGGTTTTTACTTAAACGTATTCGTAAATAAAATGCCTGCTTAATCTCAGATTTAATATTTTTATATACAGCTTTGATAAGTAAGACCACCTAAGGTTTTGCTTTTAACCAAATGTAATATAATTAATTTAACTCATTTATATGAGGGAAACTGATTTAGCGCAAACCAAATATGAATCATCTTGACATAGCCGATTATGTAGTTTTCTTTATTTATTTTATCGCGATAGCGGCCTATGGCTATTACATTTATCATAAGAAAAAAACCACATCCAGTAGTGCGAAGGATTTTTTTCTGGCAGAGGGTTCGCTTACCTGGTGGGCTATTGGGGCCTCATTGATTGCTTCAAATATTTCTGCTGAGCATTTCATTGGGATGTCTGGTTCTGGCTTTGCACTGGGACTTGCCATTGCTTCTTATGAGTGGATGGCAGCCGCAACACTGATCATTGTGGCTATTTTTATCATCCCGGTATACCTGAAGAACAAGATTTTTACCATGCCGCAATTCTTATCAAAGCGGTATAATGATCAGGTAAGCACCATTATGGCTGTATTCTGGTTGTTGGTGTATGTTTTTGTGAATCTTACTTCTATCATTTACCTGGGTGCATTAGCCATCTCTTCTATATCACCCATTAGCTTTGAGTGGAGTATTGTGGGGCTCAGCATCTTTTCTATGGTGGTCACTTTAGGGGGAATGAAAGTTATTGGCTATACCGATGTGATTCAGGTACTGGTCCTGATCTTTGGCGGTTTGATTACCACTTACCTTGCACTTTCTTTACTTTCCAGGGAATACGGATTTGGTGAGGATATTTTTAAGGGTCTGTCTATCTTAAGGAAGGAGGCTCCAGATCATTTTCACATGATATTTGATTCATCTGATAAATACTATAAGGAACTGCCGGGGTTGTCTGTACTAATTGGCGGCATGCTGATCAATAATCTGGCATACTGGGGCTGCAACCAGTACATTGTACAGCGTGCATTAGGTGCCGATTTAAATACGGCACGTAAGGGTATATTATTCGCAGCATTTTTAAAATTACTTGTACCGGTAATTGCCGTCCTTCCCGGAATTGTGATGTATGTGCTTCACAGTAAAGGCTTATTTGCTACAGAAATGTCGGATGGAGGTGTATTGAAACCTGATCATGCTTATCCAACCTTAATGAATTTATTGCCGGCAGGTTTAAAAGGCGTCGCATTTGCTGCCCTTACAGCGGCCATTGTTGCTTCATTGGCAGGTAAAGCAAACAGTATATCTACAATTTTTTCGCTTGACATTTATAAAAAATACTTCAACAAAACAGCCTCAGATAAAAAGATGGTTAATGTTGGTCGATGGGCGGTTGTGATTTCCATGCTGGTTGCGGCAATTGTAACACCATCCTTAAAATCACTTGATCAGGCTTACCAGTTTATCCAGGAATATGTGGGTTTTATTTCGCCGGGAGTACTGGCTATATTCTTGCTGGGCTTTTATTGGAAACGCACCACAACTGCGGCAGCTATGACGGGAGCACTGATTACAATTCCACTTTCAACTGTGTTAAAGTTTCTTCCTGTCTGGACAAATGGCGCTTTTCCGGATTATCCTTTCCTCGACAGAATGGCTATTGACTTTGTAGTCATTGTGATTCTAATGATTGTGATCAGTTTGAGCAAGCCTCAAAAAATTGCCAGTGAAAATGCAATTGAAGTGGATACCTCTATGTTTAAGATCAGCACTAGTTTTGCCATAGGCTCTATTCTTATTATGGGCATACTTACTGCTTTATATACAGTGTTTTGGTAAAAAAAATAGAATAAATAATTAACTATAAAAAATTAAGCATTATGAAAGAGTCAAGAAAAGAGGAACTATCTCCATTGTCTAGCCTCGATGTGTGGGAGGACGATGTATTAAAAAGATATCCGGAACCTGGTGTTCCTGAAAAAAAGAAAGAAGAATTTAGAAATTACGATAGCCCGGAAAATGATTCAGTACGCGAATTTTATCGTTTGAATCACAAGTACCAAACTTATGGAAATGTACTTGCAAAAAAAGCTAACTTTTTACAGTTTGATAAAAAAGAGATGCCATGGTGGGCCGCAATGGAATACCTGAATACATTAATTGATGATTCAGATCCCGACACATCACTTGATCAGTTACAACATCTATTACAAACTGCCGAAGCGATCCGTGCCGACGGACATCCGGATTGGTTTGTGTTAACCGGGTTTATACATGACCTTGGTAAGGTGCTCTGCCTTTTTGGAGAACCTCAGTGGAATGTTGTTGGTGATTCATTCCCAGTTGGCTGTAAGTTCTCTGACAAAATTGTGTATCCTGATTTCTTTTCAGACAACCCTGATAGTACAGATGAACGCTACAACACGAAATATGGGGTGTATACGCACCAATGTGGACTCGACAACATCCATATGTCATGGGGACACGACGAGTATCTATACCACATCACTAAAGATTACCTGCCGGAGCCTGCTTTATACATGATTCGCTATCACTCCTTTTACTCACAGCACCGTGAACACGCTTACGATCACCTGTTAAACGCTCACGATCAGGAAATGTTTAAATGGGTTGACAAGTTTAACCCTTACGATTTATATTCGAAAAGCCCTAAGCCTCCCGTTGTATCAGAACTTAAACCTTATTACGAAGATCTGATCGCCAAATACTTACCAGCAACGGTTAAACTTTAAACCAGCTGGTAAGTTATTTAAAAGAAGGTGTCCAAAAGAGTACTTCTATAGTACTCTTTTGGACACCTTCTTTTTTCTTTTTAACCGGTTCCTTCTTTTAATCCGGATTGCAATCGTCTCTTTTAAAAAAGATTGTGTATCAGTATCTTTATAAGAAATTAACTCATCTTAACCAGATACTCGAACTATGAAAACTAAGGCTGTTCATATTATAACAGGTATTTTTATTTGTGTTCTGCTCCACCTTTTCAACATTTCACCAGGTTGCTCTCAGACGCTTGCCAAACAAAATCTAAGTCAGATCATTGCTAAACTTAATACACAAAACGACAGTCTTTCGATAGAAAAACTTTACTTGCAAACCGACAAACCTACATATCTGGCTGGCGATACCCTGTGGTTCAAAGCTTATTTACTGAATGCTTCCTTTCTAACCTACTCAAATAAAAGCGCGGTCCTTTACCTGGAACTTTCAAATGATAGCAATCGGCTTATTCAACGAGTTATGGTTCCCGTAAACGGTGGAATGGCAAGCGGCTATATAGGATTAGACGCAGATATGACGCAAGGTGGGTATACCTTAACAGGATACACCAATTGGATGAGAAACTTTGATGAGAGTTATCTTTTTAAGAAACACTTTTATGTGGGTACCAATGCCGGATCGGAGTGGCTGATCAATTATAATGCACATTTAATAAAGGACAGCAGCAAAGACAAAATTGAAATGGGCTTAAAGATCACCCAGTTCGATAAAGCTCCTGTGGGGTTAAGAGAAATGCAGTTGAGTATTTCCGATGGTAAAAGAACATTGTTTAAAGACAAAGCTGAAACAAGTTTAGACGGCGCTTTAAAGTTAAGTTTCGATTTGCCTGATAAGGCTGACTCAAAAAATATCTCGCTTGTTGTCCACGATTTACGTAAAAGTCAGGGCAGTCGTAAGATTTCGATTCCAGTTATACTAAACAGGCCAGAAAAAGTAGACCTACAGTTTATGCCCGAGGGCGGAAAGCTGGTTGCAGGTCAGCAAACTAACATCGCCTTTAAGGCCTTAAACGAAGATGGATACGGAGCAGCTGTGTCAGGCAAAATTTACAACAACAAACAGCAGGAAATTACTTCCTTTACAGCTACACATTCAGGAATGGGCGTATTTAGTCTTGTACCTGAAAATGCGGAAATTTACACTGCCAGAATACAATTACCTGACGGGAAATACCAAACCTATCAACTCCCATCTGTTGAAAGTAGCGGCATAACCTTAAATGTAAACAATCGATTTAAAAGTGATTCATGTGATATAACACTTACACCCACCCCAGATATTGTTGCTGCCGATAAAACTTATTACCTGGTTGGTATGGCCAGAAATGTAGTTTGTTGGGGTGCATTGGTTAAATTCAATAAAGGCCCGTTTCAATTTACTTTAAATAAACAGGTCTTTCCAAGTGGTATAGTTCGCCTAATTTTAATGAACGAAAACAAAGTGGGGCTGAATGAACGTATGTTTTACAACGGTCGTGATGATCAGTTAAATATTCAATTGGAATCAGATAAATCTGAGTATCGGCAAAGGGATAGCATTTCTTTAAATATTAAAGTAACTGACAATCATGGTGAGCCCATACAAGGCAGTTTTTCTCTTGCAGTAACAGATAACGGACAGGTTAAAACAGACAGTATTGCAGAGCGCTCACTTGTAAGCCACATGCTATTAACTTCGGACTTAAAAGGTAATGTAGAAGGTCCCGGTTATTACGACGATGCTGCAATTCATCCTGAAAAATGGCAGCATCTTAATCATTTGCTGATGGCGCAAGGTTGGGCCGGTTACGATTGGAGTCAGTTATTTAAGCCGGTTAAGCCATTGGTCTATCCTGCTGAAGAGGAATTTTTAATAAAAGGCAAAGTTACCAATGCCTTCAATAAACCAGTGGCGAAATCTGCAATTACATTATTCTCAAAAAACCCATTACTTGTGCTAGAGAGTATTACTGACGATAATGGAAATTTTATTTTTAAAGGGATTGCTCCGATTGATACCCCTGCGTACTTTATAAGCGCTAAAAACAAGAGAGGAAAAAGCTTTAATGTTGGCATTGAAATGGATGAATTTAAAGCTCCTGTTTTCTCCCCAATTACCAATTCGATTGTGCCATGGTTTGTAAATATTGACACCGGCACCTATTTAGCTGTTAACAATCGGGTGGCTTTAAAAAAAGAACAATTGCGTGTTACCGGAGGTAATTTGCTTAAAGAGGTAGTTATTAATGCAAAAAAGGTTGTTAAAGGTTCCAAAAACTTAAATGGCCCTGGCGGTGCAGATATTATCATTGATGAAGGACAACTAAAAAAAGCCGGCAGAACTACACTTGGCGACCTCTTACGTAAGAACGTTAAGGGGTTCGGAATTAGAGTTAGCAAAACCGGCGAAACTTATTATAGTGTGTACACCACATTGCTTCACCTGGTTATCGATGGTGTAAATACTGAGTTTTTTATTTCGCCGGAAACACCACGATACCAATACCTCAAAGATATCTTTGATTATTACGATGCTGAAGAAATTAAAGGGATAGAAGTAATGGTGAGTGGCAAATATCAAATGAATTATACCAGTACTTACCTCAAACCACTAGATGTGCCATGGGACCATTCCTTTATTGAAGTAACTACCCGGGGTGGAAAAGGCCCTTTCCTAAAGAAAAGCGTTGGCACTTATCTATATAAACCAATGCCATTTATCACTTCAAAGGAGTTTTATAGTCCAAAATATACTGCAGGTAATATCACTGATATGTCGGATATACGTTCAACAATATATTGGACGCCAAATATCATTACGGACAAGGATGGCAAAGCAACAATTGGGTTTTATGCAGCAGATAATCCAGGAACTTATACCGTGATTGTTGAGGGAGCCGATTTACAAGGACACCTTGGTGTTAAGAGAAAACGGATCACTGTTAAAAGATGTCAGAATTGCCCACCACCCGCAATAGCTCCTTAGATACATTCTACAAAAAAAGCCCATTTCAATTAAGAAATGGGCTTTTAAATTTTGCTCCCTCTGCTGGGCTCGAACCAGCGACCCTCTGATTAACAGTCAGGCTACACTAGTATATCTTTATTTATATTTGTTTTTATATACGCTGTAATTCAAATAGTTATAAATATTTTACTTATCTTTATTATGTGATATTTGTACTTAATTTGACAATTTGTGTGCAAATTTTGTGCAAATGAACTCCAATTAAAACCTATTACTCTAATGAAAGAAGCAACAATTTCTCTCTATCATGACACAAGAAGGGTATTGGATGATGGAAATTATCCTGTCAAACTGCGTGTTTATTTTGGTATTGCCAAACTCTTTGAGACGGGCTCATCTCTAAGTAAAGAAGAATTTGAGCGTGCTTATAATGAACCTAGACCTCGTGGGCGCTACAAAGAAATACAAGTGGAACTAAAAGCTATTGAATCAAGAGCAGCAGAAATCATCAAAAATCTCCCCTCCTTTTCATTCGATCGATTCAAACGGGAGCTTTACAGGAATAAAACTAGTGTAAACAACATCATTGATCACTATAATGATTATATCACCGAATTAGGAAATTTAGAAAAGGAAGGAACTAAATCCAACTATCAATGCAGTATCAATTCAATTAAGTCCTTTGTTAATCAAGGGCGCAAAAATCCTGTAACTCAAATCGGGTTTGACAAAATTAATCCCTCATTCTTGAACAAATACGAAAACTGGATGATAGAAAGCGGCAATTCCAGAACTACTGTAGGAATTTATCTACGACCTCTACGCAAGATATTTAATGCGGCAATTGAGACCAGAGATATTGCCCCTGAACTTTATCCTTTTAAGCAATATAAAATCCCTACCGGGAAAAACACTAAAAAAAACCTGGAATCAGATGTATTGAAATCCCTATATACAGCTGATTTGCAGAATGACTGTCATCAGGAGAAAGCTAGAGACTTTTGGTTTTTTAGCTACCAATGTAATTGCATGTTTCGGCGATAATGGCCACACTTTCCGCATTTAAACTGACAATTGCTTTCGCTCGAACTTGATCACCATCTTTCGGGATAAAATGGCCGTTTCGGTGTCGTTAGGCAGATGTTTCCCTATCTTCTCGTCCGTGAGGTTTGATCGCGACCACCAAATTGCGGCCTCAGGAGGCTTATCTGTTCGGTTGATTAGGGAGAACTCCATTCAATTCTTTTTGTGGCTGAGAGTAGCTTATATAAAGCCGGATGAAAATGTCGAGTCGATACAGTATTGCGTATAGAAAAAGTTGATGGGTTATATTTGACTTTCAGTCGAGATAATTTTTTACCAAGGTCCGGCAATCGTTCATCTGGCCATTTTGACCCGAAATGAATCGGCCACTTTAAGTGAAATACCCACTTTGAAACACAACTGATGGCTTCAATCACCTTTTATTTGCCGCTCAATCCTAGACCCTTTCGGAGTCGAGCACCACAAATTGGTTTGTAAGGTTTGCCTGTCCCCCCTTTACGGTGGACCTACCACCATCTTTTTAACAGCATGTATTCGGCAATGAACACTTCAAGCTCACTAGTCGGTAAGATATAATACAGGATTTTCGGCAATTCCTAATTGCCATTTTCTCTTCAGTTTTATTTTCCGATTACAACATTACAAGTAGCTTGTAAAAGCGCGGTTTTTTAAATAGATTACATAATATTTTTTAACATGACCTTATCTAAATTAATGCCTCAATTGAAAACTAACATCGCAATTAAGAATTCCGGTTTGTTTTTCTATTTAATTTGTGTATTCTATCTTTTGGTTGCATTCAAGAGTTCAGGGTATCATCAGGAAGATGAACACTTTCAAATTATCGAGTTCGCTAATTATAAACTAGGGCTAATCCCTGATTATAAGTTGGCTTGGGAATTTCCTGCACAAATAAGACCCACATTGCAACCTGCTATTTGTTTTGCGTTGTTTAAACTTTTTGGATATTTTAATATAACAAATGGCTATGACCTAACCTTATTGTTGAGAATTTTGACCGCAATTTTCTCACTGGCCACTATCAGGGTCTTTATAAATCAATACAAGGTTAATCTTACGGACAATCTTCATTCATACTTTGTCTTCATTTCATATCTATTGTGGTTCATACCATTTATAAGCGTAAGGTTTTCATCGGAAACCTTGTCTGGTTTATGCTATATCATAGCACTAACATTAATACAAAATTCAAAGCTGAAAGATCAAACAAGCAAGTATTTTTTAGTTGGGACTCTGTTGGGATTTTCGATATTATTTCGGTATCAGTCTGGCCTTTTATGTCTTGGAATATTTGCTTGGCTTGTTTATATAAAAAAACTCAACCTTAAAACCCTGCTCACATTTTGCTTATCCATTGTTATAATTCTTGCATATGGAATTTTGATTGATAAATGGTTTTATGGTGAATTTGTGCTCTCAATTTATAATTATTTTTATGTTAATCTTGTCGAAGGGGTTTCCTCTAGATTTGGAGTTTCACCTTGGTATGAAATAGTTCTTTATATTATAAAGTCTCCTGGTCCTATTGGAATTTTAATTTTCCTTTCATTTTGGGTGATTTTACGATATCACCAGACCAATTTGTTGCTTTGGTCTATAATCCCATTTTTAATTGTTCACAGTATTATTCCTCATAAGGAATTAAGGTTTCTATTTCCGATTGCTTATTTAGTGCCTTATTTTCTTGTTCTTAGTTATCAGACGATAATGGAAAAAATGTCTACTAAGTTTATAACTAGTACTTTGTTCAGAAAGCTGATTTCACTAAATAAACTTAATCCTCTTCGGTAATGTTAGTCCTTACATAGACTGGGATCCATTAAGGAATTCTTACTACAATAGCTTTGGAATCAGCAAAATTCGCGTGAATGCAAAGCAGGGCAGTAATTTACTAGCGTATAAAAAAAAAGGCATGATTAATTTACTAATTATTGACGACCAAAGTATTAATGAAGGTAGATTTAATTTTTCAGAAAGATTTAATTTAGTTGAGGTTTATCAAAATATCCCCCTTTTAACAAAAGAAATTTTCAAAATATACAATCCCGATCTAAATAATTTCGGGTTAAGGGTATACGAGTTTACTGATTAAAAAATTTAGTCTCCATTTTTTTTAATTTGGAGTATAAATCCTGTGCCTGGGTTTGTAAAGTCGTATTTAACAATCGCCTTATTTTCTGTTTTTTGCTCCCAAGGGTCAATTAAATAATAGAACTCAACTGGTTTTTCTATGAAAAAATGATTGTCAGTGAAATCTTCTAAAATGCCAGTTTTGTTTTTTTTTAAAAAGTCAATTAGACTTTCCTTTGGTAGGAAATGTTCGGAGGTTTCTATTTGATCATTGCCTATATAGAATTTTGTCGCCCTCATAGGCCTTGTGGATGTACTTAAAACAGCAATTTGTATGTAAGAAATAACGATGAAAGCAATAAAGAAAGAAAGGAGTAGCGGAATTGATTTTAATGGGTCTTTGCTGACATTATAACTTAGATAGAAAGCAATTATAATATATATTATAAGATAGTATCTAAAGGATGAAGTAAGTGTATATAAATTTAGTACTCCACAATAGCTCATAATCAAAAATACAATTATGCTATGGGAATTGTTATTAAAATCTTTATACATAAAAACTCCTAAATAAAATATAAATACAGCTGAGCAACTGAGCATCGTAATTTGAAAAACGGGAGAAATTTCGTATGAATATACTTGAAGAAATAACTTGTACGCAGAAAGCACTTCGATGAATGCCCTTCCATGAAAAATGCTGAACATTAGCAGAGACAAAGTCAATACACCCTTAATTACCAACTGCGGTATCTTTAATAGATTTATTTTGATGTCCCATAGTACGACTTTTCTAAATAGTAGAACCTCAAGATACATTACCAAAATTATTATGAAGGGGAGAGTGAAGTTTGTGACAGTATTAAAATGATCGAAAGCATATCTCATAGCTAGAAAAAGACATAGCATGTTAACGAAGTTAATCGCCAGTATTATCAGGAGAGCCTTATGGGACGAAGACCTATGGTATAATGTCCAAAATAGTAGAGCAGCAAAACAGGAAACTGATATTGATGAAAAAATTAAATGATTGTAAGTGCCAATCACATTTACCAAGAAAAAAATGATAGTCCAAAATTTGTTTTCCGCCTCCTTTTTTTGCAACAGCTCCCATAATGATAAGAAGAGTATGCTAAATAAGAACAATGTGAAGGTATTAACTTCCCAGGCTATTCTCGGCGAAAGCACATAGAGAGAGGATTGACTCAAAATGATAAGAAAGAAAATGAACCAATTTCTCTGTTTTTTTTTAATAAATGTAAATCCTAAAACTAGAAGACCAATACAATTGAAGACAACGCTGGGAATCCTCAATTGGATGATTCCCAGTCCAAAGATTTTAAAACTAAGGTCTGCTACCAACGCCTGGAGCATACCTGTATAGTAGTTCATTCCGTTCAGATTATGAATACCCACTTTACTAATTTCGTTGGCCTTTAACCCTGACCAAGCTTCATCACCGTGTAAACCGGGTGCTATTCCTAAGTTAACTGACCAAATAATTAAAAAATATAAGCAAAGTACAAGAATGAGATAGGGATGGCAATTAAAATTATTTTTTTTAGAAAACACTTGCATTTTGGTGGATTGGAAATTATGAAATGTTAGAAATATTATTAACGCTAACTCGAAATGTGAGAAAGTAATTAGCCATAAAGTTCCATCCAAAAACTACAATAACGGCTAAAGATTTACTATAATAAAAATCAAAATGCATAATATTAAGCAAAACATAGACTATTGCTGAATTGATTATAAGACCAACAATAGATATCCAGAAGAAAGAAATATATTTTTTGAGATCTATTTTTCTATTGTTGAATGTCCAGCAGTTGTTAAGTAGATAATTGTTTGTTGCAGCAAAGATAAATCCAGCAATATTTGCAATGTAAATATTTGATTTAAAATAATTTATAAAAATCCATGTAGTTCCAAAATCAATGATTAGGCCTATAAACCCTACAATTGCAAATCGAAAAATCTTGAACAGAAAAAAATTAAAATCAGTAAATTTATTAAACATGAGAGCAATGATTATAGTAATCGTTAAGTTAATTTTTTACCTTTAAAAATGCAACTGTTTTTTATCAATATAGGTCACTAAGTAATACGACATAATTTATCCATGCAATTGAAGTTTCATTTGACTACTTAGAGATAAACGCTGGGTGCGTTTCAAGTGGGAATATTTAACAAATTTTGAATATGTGGTTGAGCAAACATGTAAGTAAGCACCCGGTTTAATAGTATCAGCAAGTAGATAATAATTTAAATCGCGCATTGAGTAACTTAGTAGATAATATCTTAAATCATTTATCTTCCCGATAAATTTTTTATTTGACAATCTTATCTTAAAAAATAAAATTGATAAACAGTAGACTATTTTGCAAAGGCATCTTCTAAGGTCTTTAACATTGTTGGACTAAGCAAACCTGGTAATATAGTCGATATGCGATTATTTTTATCAATAATGACATGCATCGGATAAAAATCAACCTCAAAGGTTTTGGTATATTTTTGGCCATCCATAATATATCTTAATTTGTTCTTTCTTTTAGCTAAAAACTTTTTTATAGCCTCATCATCGTCATATCCAATAGCTAAAAAATTTACATTAGGATATTTTTTAGCTAATAATTCAATGGCTCCCAACTCATCAATACAGGGTTTGCAAGACAATCCCCAAAAATTAATATAAGTCACTTTTGCATTATGATCATTAAAATTGATTTTCTTTTTTTTGAAGTCCACCAAAGTCTTTACTGGAGA
Organism: Pedobacter sp. 05L430; assembly: GCF_056397585.1. Lineage (NCBI taxonomy): Bacteria > Pseudomonadati > Bacteroidota > Sphingobacteriia > Sphingobacteriales > Sphingobacteriaceae > Pedobacter > Pedobacter sp. 05L430. The sequence goes on from NZ_JBFTNT010000060.1 coordinate 27,091, forward strand.
AACTTTATTTAAGTAATTAAAAATTGTATTTTTTTTTCGTTCTAACTTAAAAAGTTTATCCTCATTTACAAACCGTAAAGAGTACATGTATTTTGATGTGTTTACAGAGTCATTAAACTGATTAAGTGAAATTTCATGATCATTTGCTAAATAAAATCTTGCATTTTTTGTTTCATCACTAACTGGGCTACTTCCATGAATGACTTCGTTTCTTGAAAAAGATATAGTCGCTTTATCATTATCTATTTTTTTTTCCTGACTAACACCAGCTATTGATAGTGTAGAAAGAAATAGGAGAAAGTAGATTTTTAATTTGATCATCGGTTCTTTTTTTATACTTAAATTTAATAATAATAGTAAGAAGCAAGCAAATCTATTTGATTATATTATTTTACAATACATGGACAGTACAAGGTTGGCATGAGCAAGTCCATGTATATGAATTTGTAGTTTGATTATAAGTTCCCTTAACAATGCAGTTCGTGCATGTTCCTCTGCAAGTATAATATACAGTCGTTCCACCCCCTGAGCTACCTCCAGAGCTGCCCCCTGAATTACCTGGGTTAGGCGGATTACCAGAGCCCCCCGAACTGCCCCCTGAGCTACCACCAGAGCTACCACCCGATTCACCAGACTGTAGGTACACATTTTGAATTACTTTGATTGATTTTGAGTTATTAACCCGTGAAAGATTTCCTTTAAAGGCAACGAAATTTTTTACTATTCCTGACGAAGTTTTATAATATACAACGGCTGCATATCCCGTCCGCTCATTAAAATATTCAATGTTAGTTATTTCTATATCTGAGCTTTTAAGTTTGGGGTCATCCAACATTTGTAAGCTTGTAAATATTAAAGATCTTTCTGATCCTATTATTTCGCCACTAGGTGCTTTAAGATTTATAATATCGCCATCAGCGTTCTCAAATTTACTCTCCTTCTTACAGGAATACAAAGTAATAATCGTTATAACGATCAACGATCCTAGCGAGAAAATTATTGATCTAAGTTTTTGATTTTTCATAATTCATTTGATTAATATTTAGGGCTTGCTTCTTAATATTTTAAAATTTCACTATAGTTTTTGACATTAATCTAAATTGTTAAATGACAAACCAGTGGATAATTTCATTCTCATATAAACCAATAACAAGTGTGCGATTTGTATTTTGGTTATTTTTCGACCTTAAAAAGGCATGCTTGACATGGCCCACAGCTATACGCCACATCTCCATTACTCGCTGGAGGTCCTGTTGTTAATTTGCACGGGTTTGGTGAACATGTTCCTACGCAACTATATTTGATCGCTCCACCACCACCTGAAGTTCCACCCCCAGAGCTGCCCCCCGAACTGCCTCCTGAGCTCCCTCCCGAACCGCCTCCTGAGCTCCCTCCCGAACTGCCTCCAGATTCGCCACTCGTAGTCATCATAGTATTATTAACATTAATAAATTTTATACCTCGGTCAGTCAGGATATAAGGGGTTCCTTTGGAAATCCCATAACTACCGGTTTCTCCCTTGATTGTTTTAAATTCAACAATTGCAACAAATCCTACCTTCACTTTCTCATATTTAATTGAAGTAATCTCAACTTCAGATTCTCGAAGCGAAATTTTAGATAGCTCAGCTGCATTGATTTTTAACTGTTTTTCTGAGCCAATAGAA
>NZ_JBFTNT010000061.1:0-29289 GCF_056397585.1 Pedobacter sp. 05L430
TTGAAAGTTAGTGCAAACAATAAGAAAACTACAAATGCAATACCAGATGGGATTAGCCACACCATTTTCCAGTCGGCAGCTCCGTTGGCACCTTTGTAAGTATCTGTAATCCATCCTGCAACTTCAAATCCAATAAGCATACCAACACCATATGTTGCTAACGTGATTAATCCCTGAGCAGCACTTTTATATCTTTCACCAGCTTTTGAATTGGTGTAGATCTGTCCTGATACAAAAAAGAAATCATAGCAAATACCATGTAATGCAATGCCAATCAGAATCATAAAGCTAAGCTCTCCTGCATTTCCATAGGCAAATAATAAATACCTAACAGACCATGCCAGCATACCCACAAGAATGGTTTTTTTGAATCCATATTTTTTGAAAAAGAATGGAATCAATAGTAAAAATAGCGCCTCTGAAATTTGTCCTATTGCCATTTTACCGGTAGGCCCTTCAACACCGATATTAGATAAGAAAGGGTGGGCATTTTGGTAATAGAATGCCAGAGGGATACAGATTAGGATAGCAGAAACAAAGAATATAGCAAAGTTTTTATCCTTTAATAGTTTCAAAGCGTCAAGACCTAAAATATCACCGATCTTTACTTTTTCACCTGCAGCTACTTTTGGTGGCGTTTTAGGTAATGTGAAACTAAATAAGCCTAAGCCTAATGAGGCAATACCAGCCATAAGGAAAGTATTTTTCAATAAACCTGCAGACAAGGCCTCAGGTGAATCCCAAATGAATACATAACTGATAATTAGTCCAGCTGTAATCCAACCGATAGTTCCCCAAATCCTGATAGGAGAGAACTCTTTCTCCGGATCTTTCATCTGGTTAAAGGATACTGAATTCACCAATGCAAGTGTTGGCATATAAAGGATCATATAGCCTAATACGTATGGATAAAAAACAGATATATCTGCAGCAGTATACATTTGGTACATTAAAGCAGCACCAAGAAGGTGTAAAACACCAAGGATTTTTTCTGCATTGAAAAATCTATCGGCAATTAAGCCGATAATAAAAGGGGCAACTATTGCTCCCCATGATTGGGTTGAAAAAACAGCGGCAGTTTCTGAGCCAGAAGCAGAAAGGTTCTTGTCCAGAAAAGTACCTAAGGTAACAAACCATGATCCCCAGATAAAAAATTCTAGGAACATCATGATTGATAATTTAACACGGTTAGTCGTATTCATATTCGGGTTTTCGTTATTCTTTAAAAGTTAAATTATAGTTCTTTAATCATAATGTTACGGTACCAAACAGCATCTCCATGATCCTGAAGAGCTATTTTGCCTGATTTAAAAGTTCCAAATCCTTCCCAGCCAGCAAACTTGCTTTTTGAAACAAGATTTTTCCAGTTTTCATCCCAGAGTGTAGTAGTTACCACTTTAACGCCATTTAATCTTAATTCAAGGGCTCCATTGTTACTGATTACTTCAGCTGTATTCCATTCTCCAACAGGTTTTACCGGTTCAGAGTTACTTTTAACAAGATCATACAAATCTCCCGCTCTGTGCTTGGTTATCTTTCCGTCCGGATGACCATCGTTGTCCAGCACCTGCATTTCTAAACCTGTACTGTATGTAGCACCATATTTCGGGTCTTCGTGTACATAGAAAATTATACCGCTATTCGCTTTAGGAGCTACTTTCCATTCCAGTTTTAAATGGAAATTGCTGTATTCCTTATCTGTCACTAAATCACCTCCACCATCATTTTGGCCGTTTGGATCAAAGTGGAGTGTTCCATCTTCTACTTTCCATTTACTGCCGGCGGTTGTTTTTCCATATGTATGCCATCCGGCAGTGGATTCACCATTAAATAGTTTGGTGAATCCTTTGGTGCCTTTTTGACTTTTTGTACTACTGCAGCTCATTATTGTTGTTAAGATCAGCGCAGAGAAAATGTATTTTTTCATTATGTGGTTTAAAATTGTTCTTTATTTTTTATGCGCCCAAAGTCCAGCCTTTGCGATACTCACGTTTCACATATTGGTTCACATCATCAAGGTTAGTAACCTTCATCAGGTCGTTATCCCAAAGTAATTTAATATTACGGCCAGGATAAGAGATTTTTCCTTCACTGTTTTTACGTTGAACATCTACACCACGTATAGCAAGGTTTGCCATTAACAAGGCTTCTGTAAGCGGGCCTGCAATTTCAAAAGGAGAACTTACTTCCTGCTTGCCATAACCGGCAATAGCAGCTTCAACCCATTGTTTGTAGTGGCCACCTGCGCCACCTTGTACGCGGGCAAATTTTTGCGCTACCTTGATGTCTTTGTTTTTAGTTAAAGGAAGTAATTTCGGATTTGCGCTATAAGTTTCGCTCATCATTTTACCTTTTGTACCAATAAATAAGGTACCATTACCACCGTCTCCAAAGGTTTCGTTTGCTTGTAATTCTTCTGGTCTTTCAGGTTGGATACCACCATCCATCCAGTGTACAGTAACATCGCCCTTGGTCTTAGTTGTTTTAGGGAATTTTAATGTAACGTGACTTGATGGAGGACAACTATCAGGGAAATATCCTCTTTTGAATTCATCAACATATACAGAACCAACACTCGCCTGAACTTCGCTTGCATATTTTAAATTCAATACGCTAAACGGAGCTTCTAGTAGGTGACAGCCCATATCTCCAAGAGCACCAGTACCATAATCCCACCAGCCACGCCAGTTAAACGGAACCAATTTATCTACATAGTCTTTGTATGGGGCAGTACCTAACCAAAGATCCCAATCAAGATCTGATGGCACCTGAGCTTTGTTAGCCGACCATGGAATACCTTGAGGCCATACCGGACGATCTGTCCATGCATAAACCGTGTGTACATCTCCAATCAATCCTGCGTCATACCATTCTTTCATTTGTCTTGGGCCATCATTTGAAGCACCCTGATTTCCCATTTGGGTAACCACTTTATATTTTTTAGCAGCAGCTGTTAAAGCTCTTGCCTCATAAATATCATGAGTTAAAGGTTTTTGCACATACACATGCTTACCCAATTGCATTGCTGCAAGGGCAATAATGGCATGGTTATGATCTGGAGTAGAAACAGAAACAGCATCAAAATTTTTAGCTTCTTTATCCATCAATTCGCGCCAATCTCTATAATATTTAGCTTTAGGGAAAGCTTTTACACTATTCGCAGCTCTTGAATCATGCACATCGCATAAAAAACCAATATCGGCTTTTCCACTTTTTGCAAATTCAGCAATATCAGATTGACCTTTTCCGCCTGCACCAATTCCCGCTACAATTAATCTGTCGCTAGGAGCTAAAAATCCTTTTCCGCCCAAAACGTGACGCGGAACTATCATAAATGCAGATGCAGCAATAGCTGATGTTTTTAGAAAACTACGTCTGTTGGTAGCATTCTGATCTTTTTTTGTTTCTTCCATGGTTCTATTTGGTTAGGTAGGTTGAATTATTTTTTAAGTGATAAAATATATTTTACCATTTCTTTTGCATCGTCTTTACTTAATGTTGGGTGCGGAGTCATTGGAATTGCACCCCAAACACCTTGTCCACCTGCAATGATCTTATCAGCCAGATGGTCAATGTTCTCTTCAGTTGCAGGATATTTACCAGCCACATTTACATAAGCAGGTCCAACAAGTTTTTGAGTTTTGCTATGACATGCAAGGCAGTCAGACTTAGAAATAAGTGCTTCGCCTTTTCCCTTTTCTGCAGTGGCAGCTGGAGCTGCCGGTGTAGTTGCAGCTGGTGCAGGTGCTGCTGCTTCCTTTGCAGCCGTATCAGTAGCGGCAGGGGTTGTAGCTTCAGTTGCAGGAGTCGATGCTGATGTGTTAGCTGAATCTGCAGCTTTATTTGCTGCGGCTCTTTCTTCCGGACTTGCACATGAGGCCATAAAGATTGCTAAACAGCCTAAAACTAATAATGTTCTTTTCATTGTTGTGTTGTATTATTTATCTAAACCTAAAATTCTGTTATTGAAATCATCGTCACCACCAGAAGCAGCAAAATCATCGAATGCTTTAGTGGTTACTTTAATGATATTCTTTTTAATGAATTCCGCGCCTTCTCTGGCKCCAACTTCAGCATCCTTAATGCAGCATTCCCATTCCATTACCGCCCATCCTTTGTAATCATATTGCGCAAGCTTACTGAATATGGTTTTGAAATCTACTTGTCCATCACCAGGAGAACGATATCTTCCGGCACGATTCGCCCAGCTTTGGTAACCACCAAATGTTCCTTGTTTACCTGTTGCATTAAATTCAGAATCTTTAACATGGAATGCCTTTATGCGCTCATGATAAAAATCAATATACTGAATATAATCAAGCTGTTGTAAAACAAAGTGTGAAGGATCGTAAAGCAAGCACGCACGAGGGTGATTGTTTACTTTTTCAAGGAACATCTCATAAGTGATGCCATCAAAGAGGTCTTCGCCTGGGTGTATCTCGTAACATACATCTACACCACAGGTATCAAACTCATTTAATATTGGAGTCCATCTTTTTGCAAGCTCGGTAAAAGCTGCATCAACAAGTCCTTCCGGACGTTGAGGCCACGGATGGAACATATGCCATAACAATGAACCACTAAATGTAGCATGTGCATTTAAACCAAGATTCTGAGAAGCTTTTGCAGCATATTTTAATTGCTGTACTGCCCATTCTGTTCTTGCTTTTGGATTGTTTTTATACTGATCAGGAGCAAAGGCATCAAATGCAAGGTCATATGCCGGATGTACAGCAACCAGCTGACCTTGTAAATGTGTCGACAATTCCGTGATTTCCAAACCGTATGATCTAACCTTACCGGTTAATTCATCAGCATAAGTTTTGCTTTCTGCTGCTTTTTGAAGGTCAATAAACCTTGCGTCAAGCGTGGGTACCTGGATACCCTTAAAGCCTAAGCTTGCCGCCCATTCACAAATAGCATCTAAAGAATTAAAAGGAGCCTCATCACCAATAAATTGAGCAAGGAAAACTCCGGGACCTTTAAGTGTTGTCATGATATTTTTTATATTTTAAAATCTGTCCATTTTTGATCAGACTGACTTGAAGCTACTACTGTATCAATAAATGCCATACCTCTTACACCATCTTCAACCCTTGGGAAATCCAGCATGGCTTCTGTAGGAGTTGTTCCATGGATTTTAGCCGAAACCGTAAGTGCAAAATTTCTATAAATGTTTGCAAAAGCTTCCAGGTAGCCTTCCGGATGTCCGCCTGGAACACGTAAGTTGTGTTTTGCAATATCTGAAAGATAAGCTTGTCCTGCGCGGTAAATCTGAGCTGGTTCATTAAGCCATTTTAAAGTAAGCGTATTTGGCTCTTGCTGGTTCCACTCTAATCCGCCTTTTTCTCCATATACTCTAATTTTTAAAGCATTTTCTTCACCTGCAGCTACCTGAGATGCTGATAATACACCGCTTGCGCCATTGTCAAATTTCAAAAGTACGTTACCGTCGTCATCAAGTGCCCTTCCCTGAACTACAACGTTCAGATCGGCACATAGCTTAGTGATTTTTAAGCCTGAAATATACTCTGCTAATTGCGCAGCGTGTGTTCCTATATCTCCCATACAACCGCTTTTTCCACTTTTGGTTGGGTCAGTGCGCCATGCGGCCTGGGCATTTCCTTCTCTTTCGGTAAGGGTGCTTAGCCATCCCTGAGGATACTCAACCATGATTTTTCTAATGGCACCAAGTTTTCCTTCTTTTACCATTTGTCTGGCTTGTTTTACCATTGGATAACCAGAGTAGGTATGAGTTAAGCATAGAATTAAGCCAGTTTCCTGTACTTTTTGCTGTAATAACTTAGCTTCTTCAAGAGATAATGCAATTGGTTTTTCAATTACCACGTTAAACCCATGATCCAAGGCCATCATTGCAGGAGCAAAGTGGGCAAAATTTGGGGTAACAATAGTTACAAAGTCGATACGTTTGTCAGCAGGTAATTTGCTTTCTTTCTCAATCATTTCCTCAAAGTTCATATAAACCCTGTCTTCCGGAAGGAATAACATTTCACCAGATTCTCTGGCAATTTCGGGGTGTATACTCAATGCTCCGCAGCAAAACTCTACCTGGCCGTCAATGTTAGCGGCAATACGATGAACTGCACCGATAAACGCGTCTTTACCGCCGCCTACCATGCCCATTCTAATTTTTCTTGTCTTCATTAAATGTTACCTTTTTTTAATTCACTAACTGCAAAATCACAAGCTCTTGCTGTTAAAGCCATATATGTTAATGATGGATTCTGGCATGCAGCTGAAGTCATGCAAGAACCATCTGTTACAAATACATTTTTTACTTCATGCATCTGATTCCATTTATTTAATACCGAAGTTTTAGGGTCATGTCCCATGCGGGCAGTTCCCATTTCGTGTATTGCCATACCTGGAGCAGATCCGTTGTCATAAGTTTTTACGTCTTTAATTCCTGATGCTTCAAGCATTTCTGCAGCATCATTCATCATGTCAACGCGCATTTTTTGTTCATTATCTTTAAACTCACAATCAATAGCCAATACAGGTTGACCCCATTTGTCTTTTTTGCTTTTGTCTATATAAACACGGTTTTCGAAATATGGGAGAGACTCACCGAAACCTCCTAATCCCATGTTCCATGCACCTGGTGTAGTCATTTGATCTTTAAATTCAGCACCAAATGCCATTTCAGCAACATCAGCATGCCAGTTACCTCTGCTTGCACCACCCTGATAGCCGAAACCTCTTACGTAGTCGCGTTTATCATTGCCCATGTTCCTATATCTAGGTATATAGATTCCGTTTGCTCTGCGGCCATAAGTATATTTGTCGTCAAAACCTTCAGCTCTTCCAGATGCACCACAACGGAAGTGGTGATCCATTAAGTTATGTCCCAATTGTCCACTGCCATTACCTAATCCATCAGGGAACTCAGCAGATGTAGAGTTAAGCAATAGGAAAGTTGAGCCTAAAGTTGATCCGTTTACAAAAACGATCTTTGCAAAATATTCTATAGTTTCTTTTGTTTCTGAGTCTATTACTACAACACCTTTTGCTTTTTTGGTTTCTTTATCATAGATAATGGTGTTTACTAATGAAAAAGGACGTAAAGTAAGGTTTCCTGTAGCTACAGCTGCAGGTAGGGTAGATGACTGAGTGCTAAAATAAGCTCCAAACGGACAACCTCTGCTGCAAAGATTACGGTATTGGCAAGATCCTCTTCCTCCATGAGGGACAGTTAAATTGGCTGTACGGCCAATTGTCATGATTCTCGATTTTTTCCACTTATCTTCAATACGTTTCTTTACATCTTTTTCAACGCAGTTCATCTCCATTGGGGGTAGGAATTGACCATCAGGTAATGCCGGCCAGCCTTCTACTTGTCCGCTGATACCTGCAAATTTCTCTACATAGTCATACCATGGAGCAATATCTTTATATCTGATTGGCCAGTCAACACCATGCCCATCTTTAAGGTTGTCTTCAAAGTTAAGATCGCTAAAACGGTAACTCTGTCTGCCCCACATCAGTGATTTTCCACCAACATGAAATCCGCGGTACCAGTCAAAACGTTTAATTTCTGTATACGGGCAATCGTGGTCATTTACCCAATAACTCTCGTTGAATTCCGAGTATGGATAATCTCTCTTTTGCACCGGATGCGCTTCTTTTTGTGCTTCGGTTATTCTTCCACGGTGTTCAAACTCCCATGGTTTCTTTGTAGCGGTAGTATAGTCTTTTATGTGCTCAATGTTTCTTCCTCTTTCAAGTAATAGAACTTTTAAGCCCTTTTCTGTTAGTTCCTTTGCTGCCCAGCCACCACTAATTCCAGATCCTACAACAATGGCGTCATATGTATTGTTAGCTGTCGCTTTCGTATTTAAATTGCTCATTTTAATGCTATAAAAGGTTTATGCCCAAACTTTTTGACCAGGTTTCAAATCCACACAGCCATCATAGCGGCCAGGGATATCAACATAAGCCATTGCTTTTGTTGCTCCAATCTCAGAGGTGAAATAACCTAGTAAGGTTAGATCTCTAATGATAGAAAAGAAACGTGGTTCTGTTTTCGGCTTGTCCTTTGGTAGTATTGATGCGAAGCCGGCATTTTCGGTTTGAGACTTTGCCTTATCAGGGTCAGTTTTTTGAGCGTCTGCCTCTTTTTGTTTATCCTGTTCAGCTTTGGTAGCAGCAATAGTCTCTTCTCTGAGTTTACTAAGCAATTGTGTGCGCTCGGCCGGAGAAATTTCCAGGAAAGATTTTTTAAACTGGTCTTTAGATTGCTCTTCAAGAGCATCAAGTCCTTTCACAAATGCCTTTTGAGCATCCTCGGGATAACAATCTTTTACCATTAAGGCTATAAACGGGCCTACTCCTGCAGCCTTTGCACCCGGCGAGCTCGTTGTAGGGATAATGATGTCGGCAACTTCGGTAATCAGTTTAAGCTGGTTATCATCAAATAATTTGCCATTGGTTTTAGTAGATGGTGAGTTACAACTATCAAGAAATACTCCTATCGTAGTTGCAGATAAAGCTCCTCCCATTAGGAAGGCCATATTCCTCACTGCTTCTCGTCTGTCCATATTTGGTGTTTTAGGTGTTTTGGTGTATTCTAAGTGTGTTTTGTTTTGTAATATTAAGAAAAAATAAATAGTTAGTGTTCTAAATACACAATTAAAGTAAATATATAATGTTTTTGTTACTTTATAAAGCTTGTGGAAATCCAAATCAGTCATGATTGAGAATATAGTAGTTTTAGGCTCTAACGGCCAGATAGGCACAGAGCTGGTAACGGCTTTACGTAAAGTGTATGGAGAGTCAAATGTTATTGCGTGTGACATTCGCCGGCCCGATTATGACATCAAGAATTCGGGGCCTTTTGAATTTGTAAATGTTCTGGAAAAAGATACTTTAAACAGTATTTTTCAGAAATATCAGCCAACACAGGTTTATTTACTGGCTGCCTTATTATCTGCAACAGGCGAGCAAAATCCTAAGCTTGCCTGGGACCTTAACATGAATGGCTTACTTAATATCTTAGATTTGGCAATTACTTATAAAACAGCAAAAGTATACTGGCCAAGTTCCATAGCTGTTTTTGGTCCAAATTCGCCTAAAGATCATACCCCTCAGTTTTGTGTGATGGATCCCAATACCGTTTATGGAATTAGTAAACTGGCAGGTGAACGTTGGTGTGAATATTATAACCAAAAGTACAATTTAGATGTACGAAGTATCCGTTACCCAGGCCTAATAAGCTGGAAAGCTGCACCGGGTGGAGGAACTACAGATTATGCCATCCATATTTTTCATGATGCGTTAAAAAAAGGAACGTATGCATCGTTTTTAAATGCCGCAACAGAATTACCAATGATGTATATGGATGATGCCATCCGTGGTACTATAGAATTGATGGATGCTGAGGCATCAAAAATTACTATCCGTTCCAGTTATAATTTTGCGGGGGTAAGCTTTACTCCGGAGATTTTAGCAGCGGAGATCAGAAAGCATATTCCGGAATTTACATTAACTTACACCGAAAATGACCCCCGCCAAAACATCGCAGATAGTTGGCCAAGGTCCATTGACGACAGTTTCGCTGTGAAAGAATGGGGATGGAAGCCAGAGTTTGACCTTTCAAAACTTACGCTTGACATGATTAAGAATTTAAAGAAATAGTATTTACTAACTACTAAATAACCACCAAAGAGAATAAAATGGGAAGAGCATTTGAGTTCAGAAAAGAAAGAAAATTTAAACGTTGGGCCAAAATGGCCGTACAATTTACCAGGATAGGTAAAGAGATAGTAATGGCCGTTAAAGATGGCGGACCAAGTCCTGATACCAACTCTCGTTTGCGTACAGCTATACAAAATGCCAAGGCAGTAAACATGCCTAAAGATAGAGTTGATGCGGCAATTAAACGTGCTTCAAATAAAGATGAGAATGGGTATGAAGAGTATGTTTACGAAGGCTATGCACAGCATGGTGTTGCTGTTTTAATTGAAACTGCAACAGACAATACAAACAGAACTGTTGCTAACGTACGTAGTTATTTTAATAAAACAGGTGGTACTTTAGGCAAAACGGGATCTCTTGATTTTATTTTTAATCGTAAATCAATATTCAGATTCTTACCTGGAGAAAAAGACCTGGAAGAACTGGAATTTGAATTAATTGATTCAGGACTGGAAGAACTATATCTTGAGGCTGATGAAGAAGGGAACGATATTGCTGTAGTTATTGGAAAATAGCCATGGCAACAGTTCCGGCTCTGCAAAGGCAGAGTCCCAGCTGTTGTGATTGGCTTCGGGATAAAGCGTTATTTTCGGAGTTTTTCCCAATACTTGAAGCTGATCAGCAATGGATGTAGAAAGCACTACAGGCACTACATCATCTTTTTCTCCATGAAAAATCCATAGTGGAACCTTTTTATACTTCTGAACATTTGCAATGTTATCGCCACCGCAGATAGCAAAAGCAGCTGCAAATGTTTTGCGCTTACGTCGTAATAATTCATAAGTACCCATTCCTCCCATAGATAAGCCACCTATGTAAACTTTTTTCTTATCCACAAAGGGCTTATCCAAAAAATTATCTATCATACCCAGTAGTGCATGCATGGCTTTTGTGGGTTTACCTCCTGTTTGGAAATTAAATTCCCGCTTGCCATCTTCATTATTTTTGAATTCGACATTTGCCCAGAAACTATCATTGCTACATTGTGGGAATACGATTATTGCCGGAAATTTTTTACGAACACTGTCTTTTAAAAACAACTTGCCTCCATGGGTAAGCTGTTTCTCATTATCGTTTCCTCTTTCTCCACTTCCATGTAAGAAAAACAGTATTGGATATTTTTGATTTGGATCAAAGTTTTCGGGAAACAGAACCCTGTAATAAATGCTGTCTTTTCCTTCAATGAAATTCCCTGAATCATATTTCTTGAAGTCCTGGGCCATACCATTTAATCCTAATAGCAAGACCATAAAAGCCGTTAATTTAATCCTGTTCATATTACTAAACTAAACAAAATTGTAATCTTTTAAAAATGAGGGGATATAGGAATGACGATTGCTTTAAGCAGTCGTCCTCTCGACGATAGGAGAGATCTCTTGAACTGGCATAACCAAGGGATCTCTCACGATGCTCGAGATGACGAGGCGTGCTATAGGATGGCGATCAATTACATAAAAAAGGCTGATCATGTTATGATACAGCCTTATATACTCTAAACTTAATCTGCTAAAGCAGCGTAAACTGATTAGTCTTAACATCTCTTGAATTTGTACCAATGAACACTTTAAAATCTCCTGGTTCTGCTACATATTTAAGTTCCGAGTTGAAGAATTTTAAATCATCAACAGTGATTTTGAAATTAACTGTTTTGCTTTCTCCCGCCTTTAAATCAATTTTTTCAAAGTGTTTTAATTCTTTAACAGGACGTGTAGAACTGCCTACAAGATCTCTGATGTAAAGCTGAACTACTTCTTTGCCTTCCCTTGATCCGGTATTCTTTACAATAACACTCGCATTGATCGTTTCGCCGGATTTAAATTTATCCTTGTCTAGCTTTATATCACTATAATCAAAGGTTGTATAGCTTAATCCGTATCCAAATGGATACAAGGGATCGTTGCTTACATCAATGTAATTAGAACGGAATTTAGAAAACCATTTGCCATCTTCTAATGGACGGCCTGTATTTTTATGACTGTAATACAATGGTATCTGACCCACATTTTGTGGGAATGTTGTGGTTAGTTTTCCTGATGGATTTACATCGCCGAATAATACATCAGTAATTGCTTTTGCCGCTTCGGTACCACCAAACCAAACATTAAGTATCGCCGGAACATTCTCGTTTTCCCAATTTAAAACTAATGGCCTACCACTAAACAAAACTAAAACAACTGGTTTGCCAGTTTTAAGTAAGGCCTGTAATAAGCGTTTTTGAACTTCAGGGATTTCCAGATTGGTACGGCTTGAGCTTTCACCACTCATTTCAGAACCTTCTCCCAAAGCTGCAATAACTACATCCGACTGTTTTGCAATGTCTACTGCTTCTTTGATCACTTCTTCTTCCGGGCGATTATCTCTTGGAATATCACGAGCAAACATAGTTGCTCTTTTTTGATACGCTTCATCCGCCAATAAGTTCGAACCTAAGCTATGTAATACTTTAACGTTTGATCCTAAAGCAGCTTTCATACCTGCAAGAAGAGAAGATGTATTGGCTAAATCACTATTTACACTCCATGTGCCCGGCATATTGGATCCAGTGTTGGCCAAAGGGCCTATCAATGCAACGGTGCCTGTTTTTTTGAGTGGTAATGTCTGTTTGTCGTTTTTTAACAAGACAAAAGATTGAGTTGCCGCTTCACGCGCAAATTGTAAATGTTCAGGTTTAAGTATTTCAGTTTTTGCACGTTCTTCATTGCAATAACGATATGGATCCTCAAACAAACCTAGCTTATATTTAGCCTCCAACACAAGGCGGCAGGCATTGTCAATTTGTTGTGTTTTTACTTTACCTTCCTGTACCGATTTTTTTAGGGTGGTTAGAAACCCTTCACCCACCATATCCATATCAACTCCGGCATTCAATGATAAGGCAGAGACTGTCTGCAAATCGCCCAGGCCATGATCGATCAGTTCGTTCACAGCGGTGTAGTCAGTAACAACGAAACCCTTAAAGCCCCATTGTTTACGTAGCAAATCTGTCATTAACCATTTGTTAGCGGTGGCAGGAACACCATTAATATCATTAAAAGATGTCATTACACTTCCGGCACCGGCATCAATAGCAGCCTTGTAAGGAGGCAGGTATTCATTATACATCCTGTCCAGACTCATATCTGTAGTGTTATAGTCTCTTCCAGCTTCGGCAGCGCCATATAACGCAAAGTGTTTAACGCAGGCCATCATGGTGTTGTATTTAGAAAGATCATCGCCCTGGTAACCTTTAATCATTGCTTTGGCAATTTGACTTCCTAAATAAGTATCTTCTCCTGATCCTTCAGATATTCTTCCCCACCTCGGGTCTCTTGATATATCAACCATTGGAGAGAAAGTCCAGTTAAGTCCGTCAGCAGTAGCTTCAACCGCTGCTATACGTGCCGTTTTCTGGATAAGAGACATATCCCATGTACAAGATAAGGCCAATGGAATAGGGAAGGTGGTTTTATACCCATGGATTACATCCTGCCCAAAAATGATAGGGATTTTAAGTCTGCTTTCGTTTACAGCGATTTCTTGTGCCTTACGGATTTTTTGAGGTGTTGTAAAGCTAAACATGCCGCCTACCTGACCTTTTTTGATCTTACTTTCAACATCTGTACTTACTACCGATCCTGTAGTTGCTTCGCCGCCGGTTAGCAAATTGAGTTGCCCTATCTTTTCATCTAAAGTCATTTTAGATAATAGGTTGCCGATAAAAGCATTCATCTTTTGATCAGCTGCGGGAACTTTTTTTTTCTGTTGCGCAGATGTTGCGCCGATGCAGAAAAACATAGACAAGAATAGTAAGTGAGATATTTTCATTTTTTGTGTTATTTTTTTAAATAGGGTGTTATTTCTTTGATCCAGATGGCATAGCCTTCTGGCTTCATATGTAGCATATCTTCTACAAACAGTTCTGGTCTTGGAGCACCGTTGCTGTCGAGCATTTTGGAGTTTACATCAATAAAAACTGCATTTTTTTGCTTACTGATATACTCTTTTATCATGGTGTTTGCTTTGGTCACATTATCAGCAAACTTCATTCTTGAAGGACTCTGCTTCATAGAGATATACACTATGTTTGCTTTGGGAAGACCTTTACGAAGGTTATTATAAAACGTTACAAATCTGTTGTACGTTTGCTCTGCACTTGTGCCTGTTGCAATGTCGTTTTCTCCACTGTAAATTACAACCTGCTTAGGCTTATAAGCAAACACAAGCTCGTTGATATACTCATTCGCCTGTTCAAGCGTAGAGCCTCCAAAACCACGGTTAATGGCATGATAATCTTTAAAAACTGTCTCCAGTTCATTCCAGCGTGTGAATGAAGAACTGCCCACAAATACAACTTTGTTTTTGGCAGGCATTGATACACTATCCTGATGTTTAAATTTCTGGATATCGTTCCAGAAAGGTTTCTCCTGCGCATGTGAGTTAACAGACAGACTTACCAGTAATACAAAAAGCAGACGGAAATAGAAGTGATGTTTCATGATTTTTTAAATTTCTAATTAACTTTGGCAACCTCTGTTTTAGGAGCGACTCCGCTCTCATTGATTGCTTCTATGCTAAAATAGTAAGTTTTATTTTTGTCCATCCCTTTATACCAGTATTCATTAGTATTATACACCATAATGCAGTTGTACAACTTGTCGGGTTCAGTGCCTATGTAAATGTTGTAAGCATAAGCATCTTCTACAGGTGCCCATTTTAACCATGCACTGCGTTTGTCTTTTTCGGTTCTTAGTACTACAAAATCTTTGACGCTTTTTGGTGTCGACTGATTGCCATTACCAAAAACCCGTAGGCCGCTAATAGCGAACTTACCTGTAGGCATATGTATGTTTTCCAGTTTTATAAATCGTGCCTTAACCGGTTGTTCAAGCTCAATATAATCATGAGGAACATCAGTTTTATTTGTGCCTTTATCCTTTAAGATTTTCCATTTAACACCATCTGTAGAATACCACAGCTTGTATTGATGATAAATATCCTGGCGTTTGCCAAGGAACTCGGCATCCTGATCTGCATAGTTAATCTGTACTGCATTTACTGTCGACACGCCACCGAGATCAGTTTGGATCCATTCGCCTTTATTTCCTGTTTTTGCACTCCAATAAGTTTTAATGCTTTCATCRACAGCATTGTTGGCATAGTATGATCCAAGTGTCGATGATACAGCTACAGGCTTGTTATAATTTAACAACATCCATCCGGTAAAACCGCTTTTTAAGTGATCCTGGGCTTCAGTAGGTAAGTAATGAGGATAATCGCCGAAGGCAGCATCCATATACATTACATCGTCATTATCGAATCCGGCTGGCCAAATACCAAGGCGACGTTCAAAGTTGTTTTTTACGGAGATGGCTATTGTAGAAACATGCCAGTAGTTCTTCCATTTATCCTGATAAGTAGCACCATGGCCTGCACCACGGGCAAAGCCACCTGGTTTCCATGAAAAAGGATTAGACTGGTGTTCAAATGGTCCCAAAGGAGTAGGCCCAACAGCAACACCATCGGCATAGCCGCTAAATTCCGTGCCTGGTGCGCCATATTGAAGGTAGTACTTACTGTTGTGCTTTGTTACCCAGGCACCCTCCATAAATGGATCTAAAAAGGTGTTGTCCAAATATTCTCCAAACCGTTGCCATCCATAGCGCTCCGGATTTAACAGGAGTAATTCTTTACGGGTGCCTATGGGATCAAAAGTTTTTCGGTTTAACTCAATACCATATAGCGGGTAGCTATTGCTGCTACCATTGTACATGTACAATTTGCCGTCGTCATCAACAAAATGAGCAGGATCCCATCCACCAATCTCAAATTCATGAACAGCTTCTTTCCATTCATTGTTTTTAGGATCTGTGCTCATCCATATCGGGAAATTTTTAGAATAAGTAGAGCCGAAAACAAGCATCGTGTCTCCCTGCACCCATACAGACGGGGCGCAAAGATCATCGTAAACCTTATGCTCAGGTCTTAAGAAGTTTTTAGAAACGAATTTCCAGTTATACATATCGCTGCTCCACCAATAACCCCATTGGTTGGTAGAAAACAGATAATAATCACCTTTGTAGGTTACAATAACAGGATCGGCTGTAGCCCTGTGTTTTCCTTGCTCCGCAAAATTAGGAATAGGAGTATAGCCGTAATCCAGATTAATTGGATTACAATAAGTAAGTTGTTTTTTTTGAGCAAATGCGCCCATGCTTACAATAAGCATTAACAACATTGAAATATATATATTCTTCGTCATCATCTACAAATTGGGACTCGTGAATCCTAAGGTTTTAAGACCTCTTTTTACATCAGGGCTGCTCATAAATAATTTCCACAATAAGCCGCTGCGGTAGTTTTCAATCATTACAATGATTGGCCCCTGATCTATAGCAAGGTGAGATTTTGCATACCAGTTTTTTTCTTCACTAAAAGCATCCACAAAACCATATTCACTCCATAGTTTGTCTCCTTTATCATAATAAAAATGTTTTAGCGCTTCCATTGAATATTCTGGGGTATAAGGGAAGGCAGATAAAGCTGCAGTTGGTGTAATTACACCAAGGTCTTCGCTTGGCGAATGGGCAGCATAACCACCCCAGCTATCACTGGCAGTTAAGCCCCAGCTGTTGGCACCATAGCCTTTATATTTTTTTGGGTTTTCTATACAATAAGCCCTATTAATAAGTGTATGATTTTTATTTTGTTCCCAATAATCTGCATTGTTGTCTTTTAAACCACGTGGATCTAAGCCCATGAATGAGTAATGCGAAAAGAATAACGGGCCTCCGTAATCAAAGCCTAATGGTAGCGTAATGCCATTAAATTTACGACCATTGAAGTAGGTGTTGTTATTTGCGTAACCATCGTCGTAAACGCGTTTGTTGATAGGGAATTTTGGAGATGATGCTGCCATCMCATAGGTAATCAAACACTCGTTCCATCCTTTAATCTGATGGTTCATGCTCCAGCCGTTGTTTGGACTCCAGTGCCAGTAAAGAACATTTTGATTTTGAGTGAACCAATTCCATTCAATACCTTCCCACATCCATAATATTTTATTTCTGATGTCGTTTTCGACAGGATTATCTTCAGTATAATACTGACGGGCAGTTAATAAACCTTGAAACAATAAAGAAGTTTCAACGATATCTGCACCATCATCTTTTGGGCTAAAGCGGATTACTTTTCCGGTTTCGCCATTTAACCAATGAGGGAAAGCACCATGAAACATATCGGCCTTCCATAAAAAGTCTACTATTTTTTTTGTGCGTTCAGCAGCTTGTTCACGAGTGATAAATTTACGCTCTGAGGCTACTATCATAGCCATAACACCAAAGCCGGTACCTCCCGTTGTAACTACCTCATCGCCGTAGTCAAAAGATCGGTTACTTCGTTCGCGTGCCATGCCGCTAACAGGGTGTCCAAAATCCCAGAAGTATCTGAAAGTTTGTTTTTGTACCAGATCAAGAAGCTGATCGTCGGTAAGGTTTTTTTTAATGGAGAGGTCAGCCGTTATTTTATTGCTTTTTTTTTGCCCCATTACAAGATTTGTAAATAGAACAAAAACTAATGAAAATATTAGGAGTATTGAAGAATGACTGATTTTTATCATGTGCTTGTTAACTAAAAAAGGTTGCTGCTTTAACAGGAGCAACCTTTTAAAAGTGAATTAATTATAGCCGGGGTTTTGCTTTAATAAACCACCACTTTGGTCTATCTCTGTTGAAGGAATTGGCCAAACTTCATTTTTGTTAGCTTTCCATCCTTTTGGACCAAACACTTGAAGTGCACGGCCCTGACGAATTACGTCGAAGTAACGATCACTTTCCATTGCCAACTCCACTTGTCGTTCGTGCCAGATTGCTTCTTTTAATGCTGCCTTATCGCTGGTTGTCACGTCTGGTAGAATCGCCGCATTAGTTCCTCGCGCACGTTTTCTTACACGATTTAATGATGTCTTGGCAAGTGTTGGGTTTCCAAGTTCATTGGCGGCTTCTGCGTTCATCAAGAGTATGTCTGCAAATCTCAGCACACGAATATTCTGCTGGGCACCTTCATTAAATCCAGATACACGCATTCCAAATGGCACATATGATTTTTGATTATATCTCTCATTTGGTACTGTGTTAGGAATCACATCTCCCTGAGGAGTAGTCTCGCCTTTAAAAATAATGGTTGCATCTCTTCTTGGATCGCCGGTTTCAAAGGCATTAGCCAAAACTTCTGAAGGCGTATTGAATCCCCATCCGCCCCCGGCAACACCGGCAACACCCTGTACCTGACTGTATTGTGAATTTGATGCTGCAGAGTTGCCAGGCAACAATTCACATTGGATCTCAAATAGAGATTCAACGTTGTTCTCGTTTTGTGTTCTGAATCCTTTTTCAAAATCTGGAAAAAGATCATAGCCTAATCCCATAACCTGGTTGGTTAGCGATAACACCTGATCCCATTTTTGCTGGTACATTGCTGCTTTGGCCATCATTCCTAAAGCGGCACCCTTTGTTGCTCTGCCAAGCTCGGCTGCCCCGTAAGTAGTTGGCAGAACTGCAGCCGCTTCTGTCAGATCTTTTTCGATTTGAGCATATACCTCTTCTTTGGTGGATTGAGGCATGTTGTATTCCGTAGCGTCTTTAGGAACATGAAGCCTTAAAACCACATTTCCATAGGCACGTACAAGTCTGAAATAAGAGTATGCCCGTATAAATTTGGCTTCGGCCAGATAACGTTCTTTTAAGTTAGCGTCCATTTCTATGTTTGGCACATTGTCTAATACCTGATTGCATAGATTGATGTTTTGATACTGCCCAGTCCAGAAATCCTGTAGGGAACCTTGTGTAGAGGTTACGGTAAAATTATCATAAAGATTAAAAAACGTTGCATCAGTAGGTGTACTTCCTTTATCAGCTTCATCAGAGCCAGTGCTCTCTATAACAATGGCATTAAATGCCACGCTGTTCCAGCTGCGCAATTGTGCATAAATCGCATTTACCCCTTTTAAGGCATCTTCCGATGTTTTCCAGAATTGAATAGCCGGCTGCTGAGCCTGTGGCGGAACATTTAGGAACTCTTTTTTACAGGAGGCCGTAAACAGCATTACACTTAAAGCTGCCGCTGCGAAGCAGGACTGTATATTTATATGTGTTTTCATATTCAAAGTCAGTTAGAATGTTAAATTAACACCGAAATTATAAGTAGCAAATAATGGATAGACATTGGTGTCTATTCCTGCATTTGTAGGGGTGCCGCCTACCTCAGGACTGAATCCTTTGTAACCAAATAGGTTTACAGCATTTTGTGCATTTATAAAGACCCTTAGACTCCTTGCTTTCCATTTAGTAGTTAAAGATTGAGGTAGGGTATAGCCCAGCTGTATGTTTCTCAAGCGGATATAATCACCACTTTCCACATAAAAAGAGCTGGGAGCTTTGTTAAGCTCATTAGCAAGATTTGCTGATGGATAAGTGTTGGATGATCCAGGACCAGTCCAACGGTGGTCAAAAAAATCTTTGGTATAATTCTCATTACCAAAACGATTAGCCAGATTGGCGTTTAACACATCTACTCCGGCAACACCCTGAATGTCCACAGTAAGATCAAAGCTTTTGTAAGCGAAATTGGTATTTACACCGTAGCTAAACTTAGGATTAGGATTACCCAACACTACCCTGTCTCTGTCATCGATAGTGCCGTCATTATTAATGTCTGCAAATTTGAAGTCACCTATTGAAAATTTATTGTTTTTCCATTCAGCAACTTCCTCGGCTGTTTGGAAAATACCTGCAACCTGATAACCAAAGAACTCACCAATAGGTCTGTTGTTAACAGTCCTTGTAGATCTGTAACCACTGGTCAGTCCTACTCCGCCTTGATAAACCGGATTGTCTCCTGAACTTACATTCAATACTTTATTATTATTGATACCTAGATTGGCACTGATCGTATAAGTTAATCCGCCTTGAGTTTTGTCAGCCCATGTAGTTAAAAATTCAACTCCACTATTTTTAATGTCGGCCTGGTTACCTAAGATTGTACTGTTAGTCGTTCCTAGACTTCCAAGGATTGGAATATTAAAAATGGCCTGTTCAGTTTTTCGTGTGTAATAATCAGTCTCTATTTTTAATCGATTTTCCATAAAACCCATTTCCAGGCCTACGTTTGTTCCGGCACTGCGTTCCCAAAGTAATGATGGGGGAACAATTGATCTGATGCTGGCACCAGTTTGAGGGTTGCCACCAAAAAATGCAATCAATGCTGCACTTTGGTCAACAGTTAATGTAGAAGGATTAAAAGGTACCCCGGCATTCCCTACTTTACCCCAGCTTCCACGAAGTTTTAAATTGCTAAATACCTTCTGATCTTTCATAAAATCTTCGTTGGTGATTACCCAACCTGCACCGACAGAAGGGAAGTTGCCCCATGGATTCGAATCAAAGCCATAGAATTGAGAAGCACCGTCTCTCCTGAAGGAAGCATTCAATAAGTATTTGTTCTTGTAGGCATAGTTTACCCTTGCAAAATATGAAGAAAAGGTACTGAGCTCACCTTCATCCCGAATTGATCGTGACGCTGCATCGCCAAGTGCCAGATATAGGTCACTTTCTGAGCTGTAAGGCACATTCTGAGCTTCGGCAAAGGTTTTGTATGTTTTTACACGTTGTGCTGTTTGGCCTGCAAGTACCGTTAATCTATGGTCATCCCATTGTTTATCATAAGTTAATGTATTTTCTATTATCCAGTTTCTATTTTCAACCCTGTCTATGTTTAACTTACTGATAGTGTTGTTCTGTGCAGTAGTAGCTTCGTATTTTGGTACATAACCTCTTACTTCCTCCTGACCGAAATCACCGCCCACGCTTGTTTTAAAGGTAAAGTCTTTTAGTAATTTCAGCTCGGCAAACACGTTTCCTGTAACTTTATATTTGGTTGTTCTTTGGTTAAAGAAATCCATTGTTACCTGAGGGTTTATATTACTTCCATTTCCTAAATTAAAATCATTAGGATCGCCGTAAGAACCATCAGGATTAAATACAGGCACTACGGGAGAAGCCGCATAAAGCCCTCTGAATAGTGCGGTTGGTGCATCCTTCGATTTGCTGGAATTAGCTGCTACGTTATATCCGATTTTCAATGCCTCAAAAATCTGAATGTCATTAGATAACCTTGCGGTGTAACGCTGATAGTTGTTGTTTTTTACAATCCCATCCTGATTAAGGTACCCAAGCGAAAGGTTGTAAGTTGATTTTTCCGTACCACCGTTAATAGAGATCTGATGATTTGTCACCATCGCATCTCTCAGCATTAGACCGTACCAGTCGGTTCCTTTACCAAGATCAGTACTAGCAAACAATGCTGGCTGACCAAGGAGCGCATATGCCTCATTAACTGCTGTTGCATATTCCGACGCATTGGCCATCTCCACTTTATTGGTAACTCTTTGGAATCCTACAGATCCATTGTAGTTAATAATGGGATCTCCTTT
Organism: Pedobacter sp. 05L430; assembly: GCF_056397585.1. Taxonomy (NCBI): domain Bacteria; kingdom Pseudomonadati; phylum Bacteroidota; class Sphingobacteriia; order Sphingobacteriales; family Sphingobacteriaceae; genus Pedobacter; species Pedobacter sp. 05L430. Next base: position 21,179 of record NZ_JBFTNT010000061.1, read on the forward strand.
TTTGCCTTTGGTAGTAGTTACCAGTACAACCCCATTGGCACCGCGTATACCAAAAATAGATTGTGCCGATGCATCCTTTAAGATACTTATGTCAGCAATGTCTGCAGGATTAAGAAAGTTAATATCATCATACCAAACCCCGTCTACTACATATAAAGCTCCGGTTTTACCGTAAATTGTACTTGTACCACGTATGGTTAGTTGCGGAGTCCCACCGGGTGCACCCACATTGGTAATGGTTACACCTGCTACCTTACCTTGCAGTGAACTTACAGGATTCACGGATGCCTGCTTGGCGATGTCCTCACCTTTTACATTTCCTACCGACCCGGTAACATCAATTTTTTTCTGAGTACCATAACCAACTACTACAACTTGCTCTAATTGTTGCGAGGATGAGGCAAGTTCCACGTTGATCACTGTTCTGTTGTTCACTTGCATCTCTGTTGGATTATATCCAATGTAAGAGAATACAAGAGTCGCATTGGCCGGAGCACTTATTGCGTATTTTCCCGTTGCATCTGTTTGTGTCCCAATTTGTGTTCCCTTTACTAAAACGCTTACACCTGGAAGAGTGGTTTTATCTGCACCGTCACTTACTACACCTCGTATAGTAATATCTTGCGCAGAAGCTGCGTTGATAAAAAGAAAACATAAAAAAGTTAAAACAGAAAGTTTTGTAAAGATTCTTTTCATGCTGTTTAAAATTTAGTTGTTAGTTGTATAAATCTCCGAGAGTATTTGAGTTAAAACAAATAAAACGCCTCAACATTAATACATCATCATAGAAATCTGTACTTTCTCAAACAATCGAAATAGGCCTCTTGTTTCGCTAAAAACAGTGTTCTATGCCGACATAACAAAATTTAGACCTACAACAAGAGGTCAAAAGAATTTTATAAAATCAATCTTAAAAAAAAGGATATGAGAGGTAATGATGTAGTGCTATAGCTCCATTAGAAACTCCACGAGGTTCTTGTCGTGCGGTACATCAAGCTTTTTTCGAAGTCTGTAGCGGCGTATTTCTACACCTCGTAACGAAATGTTCAGTAATGATGCCATTTCTTTGCTACTCATATTCATGTGCAGGTATGCGCAAAGTTTTAAATCGTTAGGTACAAGATCGGGGTGATTGGCTTTAAGTTTTTTGAAGAAACTCTCATGCGCCTCGTTAAAACTGCTCTCGAATAAATTCCAGTCGCGCTCATCGTTCATGCCTTCATCAATTACTTTTTGGATTTTTCTTAGCTGTTCTTCTGCCAAAGGTTTTCCGCTCGAATCCTTAAGCTTCAGCATCTCCTGACTAAGCTTTTGCAGCAGCTCATTTTTGTAAACCAAACTCATGGCTGAGTTGGCAAGTTCCCGGTTCTTACCTGCAAGTTCTACCTGCAGTTTCTCTGTTTGCAATTTGATGATTTGCCTTTCAGTTGCCTCAGCTTCTTTTTTAAGAAATTCCTCCTTTTCAACCTGCAACTTATCAGAAATGGCTTGCTGATCTTTCATCAGCTTTCTTTCGTAAAAGCGCTTAGAAGCAATTAGTAAAAAGACAATGCCAACCAGGTATAAAACGAAAGCCCAGTTGCTGGCATAAAAAGGAGGGAGGATCGTAAACTCAAACTCTGTATCCTTGCTTATGGTCTCATCATTAATCTTAGCCCTAACCAGAAAGGTATAAGTTCCTGCACTAAGGTTAGTGAAATCTTTTTGCGAAGCAGAACTCCAGTCAGACCATTGTTTAGAATAGCCTTTCAGGAAGTACTGAAACTTGATACTGCTTTGTCTGTAATAAGGAAGCGCGTACGAGATCCTGATGTTGTTTCTGCTAAACGGTATTTCAATTTCCGAATCTGAATTTCCTACCTCACTGATAATGGAATAGGTGTCTGTAATATCTTCTATTTTTCTAATTAATACAGATGGGAGTGCTATTTTTTTGCGCTTTAGTGAATCTAGCTCATTGTAAATAACAAAGCCATCATCAACACTGATCAGATAAATATGGTCGCTGATCTTACTGATGTTTTCATAGTACTGAACCATTCTGCCATCTAAAACACTGAAACGATTGGAGTCTATTTCTATTTTTCCTGGCTGCGAAAAATTGATCAGCGCCATTTTTCCATGGTTAATAAACCAATATTTCTTATGGTCGGCCTTAATGATCTTATTGGATTGAGAAAAAGATCCAAGTTCCTTATTCAGAGTGGTATATTTGCTGAAATTGTTGCTGATCTCGTCGTAAGTTAAAAAGCCCTCATTGGACGAATAGATCAGTTTATTTTCAAGAGTGAAGAGGTTAATGCCATATGTACTTGGCAACCCATTCCGTTCGTCGTAATACTTAACGTTTGTAACTGTTTTGAAATCGGGACTCAATACCAATTTATATAAGCCTCTGTAGGCATGGCTTACCCAGATATCGCCTTTGGAATCCTGTTCTACATATCTTGATGGTTCATCGAAACCTTTAATTTTGGAATCAAATTTCCACTGACCGGCCGGGTCCTTTTTGAATAATACCAGTCCATTATAAGTACCTTGAATAAGATAATTGTCGTTCAGTTTCTTGATAACCCAACCTCCGCTTATACCGGTAACTTTTTCAATTGTGTTTCCGGTAACGCTAAAAGTACCATCATTATGTCCACAAAGAAGCTGTCCGTCAATCATCCTTAAGTCCCAAACCTGTCCCTGCGATTTGGGTATCAGTTTGAAATCAAAAGAACTGAAAGTGTTGTCTTTACCACCAACCCATGGGCTGTAAAAAAGACCCTGGTTGGTTCCTAAATAAATTATGTTTTTATAAATAATGCTCGAATACACGGTGCCAAAAAGGCCGGTCTTATCAAAATAAAAGTAAAGAGGAGAATTTAATTCTATGCGGTCTATCCCGTTATCGAGACCAGTCCATAAGTTCTGATCGTCATCTGCATAAATACTAAGTACCGTATTGTTCTGTAAACCACTTGACTTATTGATCCTCTGTACAATATTTCCATCCTCATCAATAATAATCAAGCCGTTTAAAATTGTTCCGTAAGCATAGTATTTTCCTAATACTTTAACCCCGTTATTTAATTGATAGGTTTGCAGAAAGGTATTTGCAGGCGTATTAAAGGGAGTGTATTTTTCGCCATCGTATAGAAACAAACCATCTTTGCTGGTACCAATTAATAAACTGCCGTTTTTATAAGGAAGGATCGAAAGCACGCTTCCAGGTAGTGGGGTGCCAATATTTTTAAGGGGAACAAGTTTATCGCCGGTTAGCTCAAACAAGCCTTTCCCTAAAGCTTCGATAATGAAGCGTTTATCTACTTTATGCAGAAACAGAAAGAATGCAGGTATTTTTACAACATTTATTTTCTGGTCATTGTAAATATATATGCTCGAAAAAGACTGAAAGATAATGCGTTTGCCATCTACATAGATTTTCCATATCTCATCGGTCATTTTATGTTCCTTCGGAATAAGATTGATGAGGGAAGTATATTTTAAACGCTTATGGTCTATTTTCCAATATCCGAATTCACCAAAGCTTCCGGTATAAATTATACCGTTATCATCTGTAGCTACCGAACGAACAATCTGGCGGTTTGGCATTTCATATTGTTGCCAGTATTTGCCATCGTAAGTTAAAAGACCCTGGGTATTACCAAAATACATAATGCCATTTTTGCCTTTGGCAATAGACCAGTTTTGGTTACCGGAAAGGTAAACTGATTTAGGATAATTTTGAATGTAAGGCACCCCAATACTTTTGATGTCATCTGCCAGAGCAGAAACAGATACAAAACAAAAGATTAAAAATATAAAGTATTTAAAGGGTCCGTTGCTCATCAACAGCTAAGATAGTTGTTTACTTGAAACGTTTACCTGCTGTGGTACTTTTACGTAATACCCTGTTCCATCATAAGTGCGCTTACGAGGATTTGTAGTACACTCAACAGAGCAGCATCCTTGTAAAGTCTCTCCGCATTCATCACATTGAGTGAAATGTTCATTACATTCCGGATTGGCACAATTGATCATTTTTGGGGTAGTTTTGCCGCAATTATAGCATTTAGACACTATTGTTGGGTTTACGGTATTAACGTCAACTGCAATACGGTTGTCAAAAACGTAACATTTACCTTCAAAATCTTCACCTCCGGCTTCTTTACCATACTTGATAATGCCGCCATGCAGTTGGTAAACATCATTAAATCCATGGTGTAATAGCAAAGCCGATGCTTTTTCGCATTTTATACCTCCTGTACAGTAGGTAAGTACTTTTTTGTCTTTGTACTTAGCAAGCTCATTTATTTTATCAGGAAAATCTCTGAAATTCTCAATATCGAGGGTTACTGCATTTTTAAATTTCCCTAAATTGTGCTCATAGTTTGAACGTACATCAAGTATTACCACATCTTCCTGATCTATCATTTTTTGAAAATCAGCAGGTTCAAGGTGTTTGCCGGTTTGCTTGTTTGGGTCTATAATATTCGGATCTCTTAATCCTGAGTGGACAATTTCGGCTTTGTAACGACAGTGCATTTTGATGAATGAAGGCTCTTCAACATCATCAATTTTAAAATCAGTTTTTGCAAAACGTTCATCAGCTTTTATAGCTGCCATGTAGGCTTCGCAGGATTCTTTTGTTCCTGAAACGGTACCGTTTAAACCCTCATTAGCAACAATGATGCGACCAACAAGATTTAAAGATTTACAAAATGTAAGATGATCAGCAGCAAATTGTTCTGCCTCGGCTATGTGACTATAGCAATAGTAAAGTAGTGTCTGGAATTTTCTCATAATTCATTGATACCGATGCAAACGGCGTTTAATGCGGTGCAAAGCTAAGAAAAATATGTGAATTTGCATCAGATTGTGATCGTATGCTCAGGCTTTATTAGGGCTATGTTACGTTGTTGGTAGGACAATCAGCCCTTTCAAGGCCCTAGCAACGCCTTGGCAACAATAGTTCTTTATGTTAAAGCAGTATTGTTTGTAACATTATTGTAAACCTACCACCTTAGTTAGATTATTGTTAAGTTTGTATGCGTTATTTAAAAACACAAATAAAACTAACTTATTATTTATAAAAATGACTAACACTACGATGAGATCATTGTGGTTGACCACAAGTCTTCTACTTGGATCAACAGTTGGATTTGCGCAAGACAACCTTGTAAATTCATTAAAAAACAACCAAAGCGAAAACAGCGCAACCAGCTTTAAATTTACTCCGGTTATCAATACTGAAGCTACTTCTGTTAAAAATCAAAAATCATCCGGTACTTGCTGGAGCTACAGCACCAACTCTTTTTTAGAGTCGGAAATGATTAGAATGGGTAAAAAACCTGTGGATCTTGCAGATTTATTTACTGCCCGTAATGCGTATGTTGAAAAAGGAATTAACTATGTGCGTATGCACGGTGCCTTAACATTAGGCGATGGGGGTGCATGCCATGATGTAATTAATATGTTTGCTAAATATGGCGCTTTACCTCAAGAGGTTTATAGTGGTAATGACTATGGCGCTCCTGGCTCATCAGATAGAATGAATAGCCTTACAAAAGCCATTCTGGAAAATGCAGTAAAAGCACCAGATGGTAAGCTTGATCCTAACTGGAAAACTAAATATATAGCCACTATTGATTCTTGTATGGGGGCTGTTCCAGAAAAATTCACTTACGAAGGAAAAGAATACACGCCAAAAACCTTTGCTAAAGAGGTTGTAGGTATCAATCCTGAAGATTATGTTGAACTTTCATCTTTCAATACTTCGCCTTATTATAAAAAAGCAGTTTTGATGGTGCCTGATAACTGGTCATATGATCAGGTATACAACGTACAAATGGACGATATCACTAAAATTATCGATAATGCTTTAAAAGGCGGTTATAGCGTTGCATGGGCAACAGATGTTAGCGAAAAAGGCTTTAGCTGGAAAAATGGTGTTGCTTACGTTCCTGAAAAGAATTTTGATAGCATGACGGACGAAGAGAAAAAAGCAATGTTCAATGGTCCGAAAGCTGAAAAAGAAATCACAGTTGATTTACGTCAGGCAGCATTTGATGATTATCAAACTACTGATGATCATGGTATGCAAATTACAGGATTAGCAAAAGATCAAAACGGCAAAGAATATTACATTGTTAAAAACTCTTGGGGTGCTACTAACGATTATAACGGCTATTTATATGTGACCAAAAACTTTGTGAAATATAAAACCACAGCGTTTTTATTGCATAAAAAAGGTATTCCTTCAGATATCCGTAAGAAGCTAGACATATAACAGCAAAGGATTTTATTAAAAAGGGGCCTGTATCTTGAAATGCAGGCCCCTTTTTATTTAGGGTTTTTATGGATGCTGCAATATCTTTTAATCATACTGTGATATTTCTATACTTGAAACGAATAATTGAGTGAGTTAAAAAAGTATAACTTTATTCTAAGCATATGCCTTACAATGGATACACTTAAACAGAAGGAGCAGTTTGTATCAGTAATTGAACAGAACAAGGGGATAATTTACAAAATAGCCAATTCATTTAACAGGGATGAGGAGGATAGAAAAGATCTGGTTCAGGAAATTATATTTCAGTTGTGGCGTTCGTTTCCGGGTTATGACAACAAAAGCAAGTTCACTACATGGATGTATCGGGTTGCTTTAAATGTTGCCATTACCTCATACAGAAAGGAAAGAAAAAAATCGGCGCTGATTAGCCCCATTTCCGAAAATGTAATTGAGTTTATAGAGGATGATGTGCCAATTGATAATGAAGCCAATTTAAAACTTTTGCAACAGTTTATAAATGAATTAAAAGAGCTCGACAGAGCATTGATGCTGCTTTACCTGGAAGAAAAGAGCCAAAAGGAAATGGCTGAGATTCTTGGGCTTTCAGAATCAAACATTGGCACTAAAGTGAATAGGATTAAAGAGAAATTAAAGCAAAGATTTTTAAAGATTAACAACAATTAATAAACCGAAAATGGAAGAGCAAGATATAAAACGACTTTGGAGTAGTTTTGATGCGCAACTGGAAAGATCATTAGCACTTAATTTAAAAATGTTAAAAGAATTGCAGACCCAAAAAGCTGAACATAAGCTTCGTTCTTTTCGTAGAAATCAGGTAACAGGTGTAGTCCTTGGTGTAATATGGATTGCTTTTTTAGTTTTTTTACTGGTCAATACCTTGCACAATATTTACTTTGTAATATCTGTAGGCTTTATCATATTGTTTAATGTGTTTGCCACGGCTGCCTACATTAGGCATCTTGTAATGCTCTCTGAGGTAAATATAGAAGACAGTGTTACGGAATCTCAGAGAAAGATAACCAAAATCCAGTCGTCGTTTAATAATATCGGCAGAATACTAATTTTACAAACGCCATTCTACTGTACCTTTTGGTACAATGATGATCTGGTTGCAAATGCAGGACCAGGCTTTTGGTTAATTCAGCTCGTAATCGTTTCATTTTTTACCTTTATATCAGTATTCTTATTTAAAAAGCTGACATATAAAAATGTGCATATTAAATGGGTAAAAGCGGCTTTGGAAAGTTTTGGTGGTAAAACTTTAACTAAAGCCATGGAGTTTTTGGATGAAATAGAAGCTTATAAAACTGAACGATCATAAAAGACTAGAATCCATAATACAATCTAAACCCATGATTTACTCTTCTGTTTCCATCATAAGCAAAGCCATATGTGGCTTTGAAAATCAATCTTTGTAAGCCAAAGTAGAACTCTGTGTAATTTCTCTTTACTGGCTGACTCAAATAGTTAACCCCAACAAGTTCTTCCAGCTTTAATTTACGCAGCAGCGGAACTTTATTTGTTAAAAGGCCAGAGAAATTGTGTTCAAAGTGCGCTTCAAGATATTGACGGTCCGTACTGAAAAGATAGAAATCGAGGAATAAGAACTTTCTTAAGTTCGGAAGCCCAAGTAAAGAGTTATTACCTCTGAAATGTTTCGCCTCAGGATAGTAAACCGTGTTATTATTGATGAACTTACCAGCGCCAACAACGAATGATGAGTAACCCCATAAACCAGCGCTAATGCGGTTTTGGGAAACTTCTAATGATACCAGGTCGTAATCTACATCACTATTGAATAATCCTTTTA
>NZ_JBFTNT010000062.1:0-19249 GCF_056397585.1 Pedobacter sp. 05L430
GCACTTTTAGAAACTATATCATTAATATTTTGAACCTGCGCTGAAAACGACTTGTTATTTACCAAACGCTCCCTGACTTTTAAATAGTTAATAAACTGTTTATCACGCTCGCTCAACAGCCTCTTTATAGTAGCTATTCGATCCAATTGAATAGAATCATTAGCATATAAAAACCCTAAACTATCTAAAATAGATCTTAGCTGTCGCGATTCTTTAAACAGCTTTCTATAGTTCCCCGGATCATTGAAGGCTTGTTTCTTTTGCAATTGATCAAGACTACTAATCTTCCTCGAAATAACATTCACAATCCTTAATCGCTCACTGGGAGCAGAGATATTCTCAACAGTATTTAGCATTTCCTTAAATGCTACTCTACTCACTCCCCACGCCATAAAAAGAGCAAAACACGCCAAGAGTAAAGCTATTATAACCTTACCCTTTATCGATTTCATGAAACTCTTTCTGGGGGAACTATTCATCTTAACTTTTTAATTATAACGCCAGTACTACGTAGGTATTTCCGCTTCGTATTCACATTTTACTAACTACAAGTATTATTCCATTTAAGCCAAGACAATATAACCGATCTAAAAAACAAAATAATTCATGCCAGTTTGGCTGAGTAATTGGCCAAAAAAATTCAACAATTAATATCGAATTTTAATTCTCCTATTCAAACCAAATATGAAAAAATTACTGGCATTCACGTTTGTGCCGCTACTATTAATACTTTCACAAGCAAAGGCTCTAAAAAGGACAGCTATTGAAATTACAATAGCTAAAGACGCCACTCATGTAGCTCTTATTAAAGCCGATACGGTTGTTGTTATTACCGGAAGCACATATTTATTCACAGTTGACACACCAGAGGATAAGGGATTAATTTCTACCAGCACAACCGTAAACCAACTGACACGGGAAATAAAATCTAAAGATGGATCTCTGCAAACATATAGAATTACGACAAAGGATGGCAGTTCAAAAACTGAAGGAGCATTAATTACCGGCGATAAACTTGTTGTTACGTCCGGTGATAAACAAACCGAAAAAAAGTATATCATCAAACTGCAGCCTATGGCCATTGGAGGAAACCTGCAACTAGATGAACAGCAGATAACCACCAATACAAGCACAAATCTTACTTTATATTTTACAGCTGGGCAAAGAAGTCCGGATGCTACAGTAAGTATTTCCCTACCTAAAGGCATTAATGCTACCCTTGAAAACACCACTGTAAATGTTATTGGGCGGGGTGATGTAAAATTAAAGGACCTTAGCAAACAGTCCATAGGGCGCACTGGCAATCACTACTCTTACTCAAAGGTTGGGAGCATTACAATAACATCAACTCTAAAAGGACAAATTCTTAACTTTAAGCATCTCGATTTAAGGCCAGCAAACGGAGCCGACCTCAAAATTGTCATTTCTAATGTGAACTTACCTGTAGCAGATAAATATCTTTTCAAAGCTAGCTATACGACGTCTAAACCTGAAATTCTTAAAAGTCCGGGCATAGGTTCCGAAATTGTAATACTAACTGCAACCAAAACCATTTCTGACTTCAAAAGAGTGCTTAAAAAGGACATTCGATATAAAGAATTACCCTCAACATATACCAATGCTACTTTTAAATGGGGATCCAATAAAAAACCCAGGAATATTCAAGTCATGCAGTCCCTCGACAAAGGAAAGAACTGGATTAAGGCATCGGCAAGTATAGATCAAAAAAAATCCACTGCGACGATATCAAATTTAGTCCCTAATAAATTATACACTTTCCGATTATTAATTACTACAGGCGCCAAAAAAGATACCTCCAACTCGGCTTACTTCTATTCGGGCAAAATGGACATAAAAGACTTCGGAGTAAATGCTGATGGAAAAGAAGATAACACTGAATCGATCAATAAAGCCATAGCATACCTAAATAAAATTGGTGGTGGCACACTTCTATTCTCTCAAGGAACCTATAATGTACGCACCGTTCATTTAAAAAGTAACGTTTATTTGTACATAGATAAAAATGCAACCATTAAGGCCATAAAAGGAGCTGATGCTCCTGAATCTACCTGGTTTAGTGACAAAAAATATAGATCTGGCCTATCTCCTACTGATCCTGGACCATATGCAGATCCGGAAAACTACATGACAAAACAGGATGTGGGACATCATTATTTCAGAAATGCTATGTTTTTTGGCGAAAGGCTAGACAATGTAAAAATTATTGGTAATGGCTTAATTACCGGAAATGGACATCTTGTAAATGGCGATAACGTAATGAAGAACGCGCCAGACAATAGAGCCGACAAAATGTTTACCCTAAAACTATGCACAAACCTTGAGATTGGAGGCATTCATCGAGAAGAAGATCTGTGGTATGATGCGGAGAAAGACGAACCATATTATATTGGAAACAATGGATCAAAAATATTTGATCACGACAATATGTTAAAAATTGATCGCGGCGGTCATTTCGTACTACTCGCTACGGGCACCGACAATATCAATGTACATAACACCTATTTTGCAAAGGACAGCCAATCTAATGCCCGAGACATCTATGATTTTATGGGCTGCAATAACGTTACGGCTACCAATATCTATTCAAAAGTGAGTTCCGATGACATCATAAAGCCAGGCTCAGATTGCTCACTCGGCTTCACCAGACCGGCTAGAAACTATAAAGTTCGTAATATCATTGGCGACACAAATTGTAATCTTTTCCAGGTAGGATCTGAAACAGCTGATGACATTAAAGACATTTGTGTTGATAACATTTATGTTCTTGGGGCCAACAAAGCGGGCTTTTCCATATCAACTAATGATGGCGCGCACATTAGTGATATTCATTTAAATTGCGGGCATACAGGCAAGCTACATTCCAGGTCAAAGATGTACAGAACCAGGGCTCCTTTCTTTATTTCTATATCAAATCGTGCACGTATTCTTGGGGCAACAATTGGCAGATACGTATTTACGGAAAATGGTGTTAAGCACGACGAATTACTTGTAAAAAATGTAAACATAGGAAAGGTAGAGAACATTATTCTTAATGGAATAGACGTATCAGAAGTATATGGTGGAAGTTCTTATGGCGGAAAAAATGGCCGTTGGAAAGCATACGATGGCTCCCAAAAAAAAGCAACTCCAATTATTGCGGGATATAAACTTCCGGATACAGATTCAGTTAAAGGGGGGCTCAATTTTAAACTTCCGAATGGTCAGCATACAGGCTACATTACCAACATTCAATTCAATGATGTTCATATATTAGTTAAAGGAGGTAATTTAGCATCCGACACCTCAAACCTTGCACCTGAGCTTGGCGTAGGGCAATACAATGTTGCAAACCTTAATGTACAGCCGTCATATGGCCTCTGGGCTCGCCATGTAAAAGGTCTAGAAGTAACCAAGAGTACTTTTAACTACGAAACCAGAGATAGCAGGTACGCCATTTTTCTGGATGATGTTTTGGACGCGAAAATATCATCTGTAAAAGTAGTCCGGGCAAAAGACAATAACCATATTATAAAACTCAAAAATTCATCAGATATAGCTATTACAGATATACTATACTACAAGGACGCATGGGAGAATTCACCGGCAAAACTCCCAAACATCCACTCAAAAAAATCCAATGAAAATGGCCAATATCCGTAAAAACATTAATTTTCAGTTTACACAGCCATTTCTCTGTTGTATTTACTACGATACTGAATTGGCGACAAACCCGTAATTCTTTTAAAAGTTGTACGGAAAGCCTTGTTGTCGGTATACCCTACTTTATACATCACCTCGTTAATATTTTCACGCGAAGATTCTAAACTAATTTTAGCAGCTTCCATTTTTACCCTTTGGATATATTCTACAATGGTATTAGAAGTTGCTTTTTTAAATCTCCGCTCCAGATTTCTTCTGCCAATTGCCTGCATCGAAGCCAATTGATCAATAGTTATTTTCTCCTGAAAATTATTCTCTATAAATTCCTGGATCTTCTTAACCGATTCATCTTCGTGCTCTTTTTGTCCTTGAAATATCGTAAACGACAGCTGGCTTTCACGATCAAGCTCTATAGCAAAAACTTTAGCAGAAAGAACGGCAATCTCACGACCTGCATATTTCTCAATCAGGTACAGGATAAGATTAAGGTAAGAAAAAGCCCCACCACTTGAATAAATTCCATGCTCGTCTGTAATGATTTTCTCAGTAACAAGGCTGACATCAGGGAACATTCTCCTAAAATCATTCTCGGCCAACCAGTGAGTAGCACACTTCTTTCCTTTCAATAAACCAGTAGAGGCCAATAAAAATGCACCAAGGCATAAACTTGCAATTTCTGCTCCCTCTTTATACTGTTTTACGATCCAAGGGATGAAATCTTTATTCTTTTCTATAGCTCCGCTTATTTCCCCATCAATAGCAGGTATTATGATAAGGTCTGTTTTTTCTATATCCCCAATCAAAAGATCTGTATTCACAGTAAACAATCCTCCGCTAACAGGTGTCTCCTTAGTTAAACCTACTAATTGCACTTTAAATAAAGGTGGCTGGCCTTTCGCTTTAAAAAACTCATTCACCTGACTAAACAATTGACGGGATCCTTCAAGGCTCCCCAAAATAGCCCCCTTGGGAACCAGGATAGATATATGTTTCATATTCTAAAATTAATGATATGTTTTGTCATAATCAACCCCCTAATATTGACGCATTTACACCCCCTAAGTACCTATTTTTATCATACCACACCATTTTTATTAATCAGGTTAAAAAATGGGCAATCTCGAAATTTCACATAATTAAAAATTCCTTTAAAAAAGTTCGGGAAAATCAGACAAATATGTACCTTAACAAAACCATTTATAAACACCAAAAAAACGTTTAGCAACAGAATGATAGGGATTTCTGAGCTAATGCAAATACCTGAATAAAAGAACTTCCTTAGGAAAAGGCCATGTTAAATAAATGTTAACCGGAATTAACTAAAATATAATAAAAGCAAATCAAGTAAGTAGCTAATTTTGTTGCGTAATGGCGAATAGAAGTTTACCAGATCATGAATTGTTACAAAGATGCCGGGAAGGAAATACCCGTGCATTTGACTTGCTATTTGAACGATATTTTAACAAGTTAAATCTTTTTGCCCTAAAATACATTCGCCAACAATCTATAACGGAAGAACTCATAATGGATCTGATGTTAAAGGTTTGGGAGAAAAAAGACAGCTTCCAGGAGGAGGGTTCTTTGGGCCCTTACCTCTTTAAAGCACTCAAAAATTCTATGATTGACTACTTCCGGAAAAAGGAGCTCTCCACAACCCCAATTTGTAAGTTAATAGAAGATTCTTTCACTCAGGATACAACTAATGAAGCGGTTTCTTATAATGAACTTCAAAAAATCTATCTTGACCATCTTAATCAGTTAAGTCCTCAAAGAAAGCTTGTTTTTGAAATGAGCAGACACGAGAACCTTAGCTACCGCCAAATTGCCACCAACTTAAACCTATCTGTAAAAACAGTAGAAAGTCACGTTTCTGCGGCCCTTCTTTTTCTCAGAAAAAAAATGAGAAGTCATGTAAACCTTATCCTTACAATCATCACTATTCATTTTTTATAGCTGAAAATCAGTTAATTATAAAAAATATCTATTTTACATTCAGGGTATTTTTCCTTTTTTACGTATTCACTGATGAAGGCCCAAATAGCAAACCAAATTGAACAAATTATTACTTAAAAAGTATTTAAATAATACCTGCACAGATCAAGAACTGGAGCAAGTAAAGCAATTCCTGAAACAACCGGAATCGGAAGAGCTATTTCGTGAAGTTCTTGATGAAGCCTGGCAGGAGATGGAAGAGCCTGAATTGAATATTCATGCAATGGCAACCTACCGCCAGCAATTGATGCAAAAGGTTCAAAACAATAATGAAAATATTCCTGAAACAAGCAAACTCTGGCCAACAACATGGATTAAATATGCAGCAATCCTAGTTCTTCCGCTTATGTTTGGCCTTTACCAACTTTCAAAAAATAAAAAAGAAATAAGTGCTAAGGTTGCTATTATAGAATCTTATAATCCAAAAGGTCAGCGTTCAATAGTATCCCTATCAGATGGAACAGTAATCTATCTTGGCTCAAATAGTAAAATATGCTACCCTAAAACATTCTCTAATGTCAGAGAAATCGAACTAATAGGCGAGGCATTTTTTAAAGTAAAAAGAGATCCGGCCAGACCGTTTATAATTCATACCAATAATATTCAAACTAAGGTTCTTGGCACATCTTTCAAAATAGAAGCATTCAGGGGAAATCCGGTTGAAGTAAGCGTGGCAACAGGAAAAGTTAGCGTGGATAGACAGGCCGACCCTACCAAAAAACAATTAACCTCAGTTGCCGTTCTTACCCCGGGCAACCTTGTAAATTGGGACGAAAAAACAAAAAAAGCAACCTTAGCTAAAATCTCGACTCAGGAACTTGAACAATGGAAAGATGGAAATCTTACATTCAACAATCAACGTTTAGCAGATGTTGTCGCGGTACTAGAACGTTGCTACAATGTAAAGATCCATATCTCCTCAGATGCGCTGTCTAATTATCGTATAAATACCACCTGCTCTTTAAACGAATCTATAACTAAAATTATGGACATTATGGGTAAAGCGGCAAGTTTTAAATATAAGCTGCAAGGCGATCAGATTATAATTTCTAACTAATTAAAAATCAAACTATGTAAACAGAAAAAGCTACCAAAAAAAACGCCCTGTTAAACAGGGCGAATTCACTAGAAATCCATTTAGTCATTGGTTTACGAGGCCTCAAGACTTAAAGGATTCGCATCTGAGTAAAACCTCAGAAGGCTAACAGATTTATTACCCCATTTTCTTTGGGAAAAAACCTACTAAACAAACAAAAATATGCAAAAAGGATTGTACCTCCACCCATGTATCAGATTTATTATGAAGATATCTGCAATCACACTAATTGTACAACTTACCCTAACAGGAATGTTGTTTGCAAACAGCGCTAATAGTCAGGATTTGAACAAGATACAGTTAAACCTAAAACTTAAAAATGCAGGTTTAAAAGAATGTTTTCAAACCCTTCAGAAACAAACTGGCATAAAGTTCTCCTTTGGAGAGGCGCTAATTAAAAGAAATGAAAAAAAAACCAGCATTAGTGCACGCCAGATCTCAATGGAGACAGCTTTAAAGCTGATTCTAGATGAAACCAATCTCCGCTGCATACAAATTGGCAATAACCTTATCATTGATGAAAAGCCCGCACCACCTAAACCAGCCACACCGCCTATTGAGCGTATTGTAACTGGTACAGTAACCGCAGATGATATTGTGGGCCCTTTACCTGGTGTAACCGTTCAGTTAAAAGGAACAAATAAAAGAACTGCGACAACTTTAGAAGGAAAGTATAGCATTGCTGTCGACAATGATCAGTCAATACTTGTCTTCAGCTACATGGGCTATGTAGCACAAGAGATCGCAGTAGGAAATTCAGCTAGTTTAAATGTAATTCTTAAAACTGACAGACAATCTTTAAATGAGATTGTGGTAATTGGTTATGGAACTTCCAGAAAACAAGATCTTTCCGCTGCTGTTGCAACAGTTCCTGATATGGATAAGATTAAAGATCGGCCTGTATTAAACGTTGCTTCGATGATTCAGGGTAAAGTTCCCGGAGTAACGGCAATTAACGACGGAGGCCACCCTAACAAGTCACCAAAAATAACAATTAGGGGTGTCGGTTCCAGAAAAAATGAGAATGTATTGTACGTAGTAGATGGTGTTCCAAACGCGCCATACAATCCAGCTGATGTTGAATCAATAACAATTTTGAAAGATGCTGCGTCTGCTGCAATTTATGGTGCATTTTCTGGCTCTGCCGGGGTAATCCTAATTACAACTCGTCAAGCTAAACAAGGAAGTCCAAGTGTAGAATATAGTGGCTTTACGGGACTAAAAAATGCATGGCGCCTACCTCATGCCTTAACTGCCGAAAACGAGGCAAAAGTAGCTAACCTTGCTTTAACAAATTCCGGATCTAATCCTTCAGAAGGTTGGGATATAACGAAAAATCCATATGCGCAAGTAACCCGAACTGATTGGATGAATGAAATTTTCAGGACTGGATTAATCCAACGACATAATGTTAGTATTAATGCTGGTACTGAAAAATTCTCCAACCTGATCCAAGGACGTTATGAAAGAGAAGAAGGAACTTTGCTAAACACTTATAATCAAAATCTCTCCCTTCGTTTTAACTCTAACTATCAATTCACCAAAAACATCAAGCTGCGACAAGAAGTATTTTGGAATAACAATGACAACAGGGGAACGGAAACAGAAAGCGGCTATTCAGGAACTATTCTTTCTGCCATTTATATGCCAAGTTCTGCAACGCCATATTATCCAGATGGGTCATTCGGAGGCGTTGGTCCAAGAGATTCTAATTATTTAGGTATTCACGGCGATGTAATTAACCCAGTTGCAACATTACTTAGAAACAAGCCTTACAATAAAACCAACGACTTACAGTCAGTTACGGAATTATCTGTATCAGACATTATACCTGGCTTAAGTGTTCTATCTCGCTTCTCTTATCGCAAAACCAATTCTTTATGGAAAAATTTTGAACCAAAAAGAACAGAGCCAGGAAAACCAAACTCGCAAAATACGCTAACTTACGAAACCAACAACAACTTCCATTGGATATGGGAAAACACTGCTAACTATAGCAGAACCTTTAACCGACACAGTATTGGCGCGATGGCTTCGATGACTGCACAAGATCAGGGAGTCCGCAGACTAAAAGTAATAGGCAAAGGGTTCGAGACTGAAGAAGAGTGGGCTCAATATTTTATCAACGCGACTATATTTGATCAGAACAAACCTGAGGACAAATACGAATATGATAGAAATGCATCTTATGTAGGGAGACTTTCCTACAGCTGGGCAGACCGTTATTTTGTAACAGGAAGCTATCGTTACGATATGGCCGGTCGTATAGCTAAAGATTATCGCGGTAAAGGACTTCCAGGAGTGACTGCTGCCTGGAAATTAAGTTCAGAGCCCTTCTTTCATATTGATGGAGTTGATTTAATAAAATTCCGTGCCAGCTGGGGAAGAATTGGCAATATGGCCTCAATAGAGGATCTTGGATATGGCTATCCTCGACTAAGTGCTAACTACACAAATCAGATCGGGGATGGAGCCCCAAGAAGCAACTCTCTTTCTTTAGGAAGTCTGTTTAATCCTCAATTAACCTGGGAAACCTCTGAGCAGAAAGACATTGGTTTTGATTTTAGCTTTCTGAACCAGAGATTATCAATAACAGGGGATTATTTTAACAAATTAACATATGACCTGATTAAAGAAAAGGATACTGAATGGACCAATACATTCGGTTTGGGGGCGCCTTTAATTAATCAGGGTAAAATAAGGAATACAGGCTATGAGTTAGCAGCAACATGGAAAGATAATGCCGGAGCATTGAGTTATGATTTTGGTGCAAACATTGCCACTCTAAAAAACAGAGTTGAATACATTGATGAAAATCCCCAATCTTTCTGGCTGCATACTGATAATTGGAGAACGGTATTAAGACCATTTCGTTCAATAGTTGGACAACCATACTATTCATATTGGCTGATAAAAAATGAGGGGATATTTCAATCAGATGCAGAAGCAAATGCATATGTAAAGGATGGAAAGAAAATTCAACCTGATGCAAAAGCGGGCGATTTTAAATTCAGAGACTTAAATAATGATGGAAAAATTGATGATGCCGACCGTTCATATATGGGAAGTGCAGCTCCAAAACTAACCTATGGCTTTACAACCAATTTAGCTTGGAAAAACTTCGACTTCAGTATGTTCTTACAAGGTGTTAGCGGTGTAAAACTTTTCCATGCATTTAAACAATCTACGCTTAATGGATCAGAGCAAGGTTACAACAGATGGGATAAAATTCTTGATGCATGGTCACCTGAAAATACGGGTTCAAACATTCCAAGAATCTCTGCAAGTGATAAAAACCAAAACTTCCAAACTGCATCAGATTGGTACCTTGAAGACGGAGATTACCTACGTATCAAGAGTGTTATTTTGGGATATACCTTTAAAAACATGCCGTTTAAATCAAGCTTAAGAATATTCGTAGGCGCAGACAACCTTGTTACCTTCACAAAATACACAGGAATGGATCCTGAGGTTGGTGGCATAGGGTTAGATGGAGGGCAATTTCCCCTATCTCGCATATATACATTTGGACTAAAACTTAAACTCTGATCAAAGCAATTCAATCATGAAAAAGAATTTTAAATATATACTTACAGCCTTACTGTTGTTATCATTAGGTGCCTGTAAAAAAAGTTGGGTTGACAATAAACCCACAGGAGAGCCATCAACCGCATTTTTTTGGCGTACAGATGCTGAGTTGGTAAAAGGTGTAGCAGCTTTATATGTTCCAATGCGCTATGAATCAACCTGGGGAAGAGACTTGTTCTGGGTACAAAATGCAAGTGATGATCTTATTGTAGGAAGAACAAAAGCTGATGGAGAAAACATCAAAAACTTTATCCCTAGTGGTCGAGAAGGTTATTTAACAGGCGGCTGGAATGACTTATATTGGATGTTGAGTAAAGCAAATGATGCAATTAAAGAAATCCCAAAAGCAAGCCAGGCAAGCGAAGCCATTCGTAATAGGTCTTTAGGAGAAGCATATTTTGTTCGGGGATTCGCACATTTTTGGATCGCCTACATCTGGGGGCACAAAGATCAGGGCGTTCCATTTGATGCTGTAGAAAATCCTGAATATGGCAAAAGAATACCACCTCAGCTAAAATCAGTAACCGACAACTATGCGCAGATTATATCTGATCTGGAAAAGGCAGCAGATTTATTACCATTGTTTGAAAGTTATGGTGCCGGAGACCGTGGAAGAGCACATAAAGCAGCTGCTTGGGCATATATGGTAAAAGCCTATGCATATTGGGCACAATTCGATAAAGCTAAATGGCAATTAGTTCCACCCCTTTGCGATAAAATAAAGAATGAAGGGCACCGTGCTTTAATTACCGGAAAGGCAAACGGCAAAGAGAACTACCAAAGCGTGTTTACAATTGCCAATAACTGGAGTTCTGAATATATATGGTCGGTTACTTCTGGAGTAGATGGAGGGTCAGAATTCCCAGGTGTAAGTCTTGAAAATAAGGGCTGGGGAATCTATAATGGCTGGGGATACTTCCAACCAACACTTGAGCTGTACAACGAATATGAAGCAAATGACCCTAGACGTGAAGTTACTATTTTGAAATTTGGAGATAAGTTCAAATTCTTTGGGCAGGAAAGATCATATTTTTCTACCAATAGTCTTTCTGGCTTCCAAATCAATAAATACATGGAGCCTTTTGGTTATGGGTCTGATGGGGATGCATCTTCAAATGATAAGATTAACCCTAGTGGTGATTATCCAACCACCATGCTTAACTTATCTTTAATACGTTATGCTGAAATACTTTTGTTTAAAGCTGAGGCATTAATAGAACAAGGTAAAAATGGAGAGGCCGCGGCTCCTCTAAATGAACTTAGAACAAGAGTTGGCCTACCCTCAATAAACACACCCACTTTAGATGATTTGAAACACGAACGTCGTGTTGAATTGGCTTGTGAGTGGACTGATAGATTACAGGATCTAAAGAGATGGGGAGATTTCGCTAAAATTAATGCTCCCCTTCATGGTCGTAATCATTCAGATAAAACTAATCCAAACTCTCCATTCGTAGTAAAGGAAGTATGGCCCGCACGCAACTTTAATGCTTCAAAAATGGCGTGGCCAATAAGTCCGGATGAAATCACCAGAAGTAACGGTGCTTACAAACAAACCCCAGGCTGGTAAACAAGGTAATACTGAAAAGGGTGCACGATAATATCGTGCACCCTTTTGCTTTTGTTAAAATCATCAGCTACCTAACCAAACCATTTGTTAGATTTACATTACTGATCTGCAAGTAGAGCCAACAAATAGATCACATCAATGCTAAACGTACATAAATGCAATACCAACCATATTGCAAACAAGAACAGATTAGAATGAAAACAGAAAAACCGATCAAAAAAATTATTAAAGCGGGCCTTTTTGCGCTTTTATTAATCGCTAGTGCTAATTATTCTCAGGCTCAGGAGGCATCTGACAAAGAGCCCTCATACTCTTTATTAAACGCTCATTCTCATAACGACTATGAAAATGACATTCCTTTTCAAAGAGCTTTTCAAAAAGGATTTGGCTCTATTGAGGCCGATATTTTTCCGATAAACAATGAATTGCTCGTTGCACATAGTAAAGAGCATGTTAATCCCTCAGTTACACTATATAGCACCTATATTAAACCAGCTATAGCAGCCCTACAGAAAGATCCGAAACGCAAGCTTCATTTACTGATCGACATTAAAGAAAATTATCCAAGCGCTTTAGCTATATTAATCAAGCAACTGGAACCTCATAAAGACCTCCTTAAAACCAGCACCCATCCTGGCCAGTTAACCATTACAATAAGTGGTTCCAGACCAAAACCAAACGACTACAAAAACTATCCTGATTATATCTATTTTGATGGAGAATGGCCATTACAACATACGCCTGAAGAATCAAAACACGTAGAATTAGTAAGCTTTCCATTCACTGCATATAGTAAATGGAATGGGAAAGGAAGACTAGAGCATGCCGACTACACAAGGGTAAAAGGCCTTATAGATAGTGTTCATGCTGAAGGAAAAAAAATCCGGTTTTGGGCTACTCCGGATACAAAAAGCTCTTGGCTGGCATTAATGAATCTTCATGTAGATTTAATAGGCACTGATGCTGTCGAATCACTTGGAAATTTCATAAAAGACCTGGCCAAAAACATTTATATCAATAAGGAAATCCACAAAACCTACCAGCCAACCTATCAATCTGATGGCAAGAATGGAAAAATAAAAAATGTCATCCTTTTAATTGGTGACGGAATGGGGCTTACCCAAATATACTCTGCATTTACAGCAAATCAAGGTCAGCTCAATTTATTTAAGATGCGCAACATTGGTGTTTCTGTTACAAATGCCGCAGATACTTACATCACCGATTCAGCCGCAGGTGGAACTGCAATGGCGGGCGGACAAAAAACAAATAACCGTGCAATTGGAGTAGATTCAACAGAAAAGCCATTAAAATCATTAGCTGTGTACGCCGCAGAAGAAGGTAAAAAAACAGCAGTTATTTCTGTGGGTGATCTTGCCGATGCAACTCCTGCAGCATTCTATGCGCATCAGCCCGACCGTTCAATGGAGCCTCAAATAGCACAAGATATGCATGCTTCGGGGATCAATATGTTCCTTGGCTCTGGCATCTCCAATTTTAAGAAAACCTTAAACGGTACAACGGCTGTTGAATTATTAGAAAAGAAAGGTTATACCGTGACCTATACTTTTGAAGATTTCAAAAAAAGCAATGCAGACAAGTTGGTTGGACTTGTTCCCGATAATGAAACAAGACCAAAAATTGAGGGCCGCGGAGAATTCTTAACCGAAGCCTTCTTAAAAGCTACTCAACAGTTAGCCAAAGATCCAAAAGGTCTTTTCATGATGCTTGAGGGCGCTCAAATAGACTACGGTGGCCATAGAAACAATGTCTCGCAAGTGATCACCGAAAACCTTGATTTTGACAAAGTAATTGGCAAAGCACTTGAATTTGCAGACAGTAATGGCGAAACACTTATTGTGGTTACTGCTGATCATGAAACCGGAGGCTTAACACTTCTCGATGGCGACATCCAATCAGGCTATGTATTGGGCGAATTCTCTACAAATGACCATACAGCTGTTCCAGTCCCGGTGTTTGCTTATGGCCCTCATTCAGATGATTTCAGAGGCGTATATGCTAACACCGAGATATTCAAAAGACTATTAAAATACATTAAAAAATAGTTACACACTGAAGCAACAAATAAGAGTTTTTCTAATCGTCAGAAAGGCTCTTATTTGTTGTCTTCTTTATAACATAGGCAAACATATCAGCCCTTATATCAAACCCTAGCTTCTTGTACAGCATAATAGCACCATAGTTATCATTTCTAACGTGTAAAAAAGGAATCTCCGACTTCTTCAATATCCTTTTGATCTGCTCGCGAAGCAGCTGATAGGCATAACCTTTACCAAGATGATCCGGGTGAGTGCACACTGCACTAATCTCAGTATATGGTGTAGGATTGAGCCGGTGCCCTGCCATGGCAATCAAATTATCACCACTAAATACACCTGTATAATTTCCAAACTCAATTGTTCTTGCTCTAAATGGCCCTGGTTGGGTCAACTCCACAAGAGCCGTCATCTGATTAACGTGTGATTTATCCAAATCTACAAAATCAATGTCGGTTCCTGTCGGAATCTCTTTAGATTCATAGATCATCTGAAACATATCAATTTGTGCAATAACTTTCCACTGATCAGGAATATCGACAGCAGCGGGTGTAAAAACAATAAACAGGCTTTCCAAGGCACTGTTTTCATAAAGCGCTTCAAAATCAAGCTTAGAATTATCCTTCAGACCTGCAAATGAAGCAATATCTTCCAGGTAATATTTTACCTGATCTGTACCGCTCGAAAAAGCACTATGAGCCGAATTTAAAGCATTGTAGATGGGATTATCTAAAGTATGGGTCATTTTGTAAATTAATTATTTATTATTGTTAAAACCAAGTAAACCATATGCACCCTTTAAGCAATCTGTTCCTCGCTATAGTTTTATTAATCTCCTCCTTAAAAACAAATGCACAATCGCTTAATCCTCCTTCAGATTTGAGGGTCGATTTGCTTCTGAATGCTGATAAAGTATGGAAAAACGGAGTGCCGGCAGCGCTATCACTTCAGGAAGCAAAGCAATCCGACTCCACCTATCAAGTGGCACTTATAGCCAATCAAAACCCATATTTCTCCTGGGTAGTAAATGATAATTCAGATGGCAGTTCCCAAACCGCATATAGGATTCTTGTGGCATCGTCTCCAGACAATCTTAAAGCGAATAAAGGAGATTTTTGGGACTCACAAAAAGTTATTCAAAACCAACAGACGGGAATCATTTACCGTGGTCAGAAGCTTAAACCAAATACTGTTTATTACTGGAAAGTAAAGGTCTGGAATAATAAACAAACCCCAAGTGATTACTCAAAACCCATCTCCTTTATTACCGACAGTATAATAAAGCCCTATCAGACTGCTCATCAACCCCTTGTAAAATCATTGGAAAAACCGGTTCTAAGTAAGCAATTAAACAATCTTAACACTTTATATGATTTTGGGAATGATGCCTTTGCTCAATTAAAAATGCGCATCAAATCAGCAGCTGATGGAGATACCTTGCAAATCCACGTGGGTGAAGCAATAGATGCCACAGGTCGCGTCGAAAGAAAGCCCAGAGGTACCATCCGCTACCGTTTATTAAAGCTAGCCTTGCAAAAGGGAGAACATAATTATGATCTTAAATTTTTAGCCGACGAACGTAACACCGGATCTAAGGCCATACTAATGCCAGATTACATCGGGGAGGTGCTTCCCTTCCGATATGTGGAACTTGAAAAGAATGATAAAGCAATAATTGAGGTACAACGTTATGTTGTAAACTATCCTTTTAATGATCAAGCCTCATCATTTAAAAGTTCCGACACCCTTTTAAACCAAATATGGGATCTTTCTAAGCACACCATTAAAGCCACCTCATTTACAGGCTTGTACGTTGATGGCGACCGTGAGCGGATTCCCTACGAAGCTGATGCGTTAATTAATCAGCTGTCGCACTATGCTTCCGATGCTGAATTTAACATGGCTAAAAGATCTTTGGATTATCTGATTTATCATGCTACCTGGCCAACTGAATGGTCATTACAAAACCTGCTGATTGCCTGGAATGACTACCTGTATTCTGGCGACATCAGGACCGTAAAGCTTCTTTACCCTCAATTAAAACCAAAACTGTTGCTTGCCCTTGCCAGGCCTGATGGCCTAATCAGTACAAGAACTGGCAAGCAAGATAGTAGCTTTACCAAATCCATCCATTTTTCTACCTTTAATGGCGAAAAGGTACTTAAAGACATTGTAGATTGGCCGCAAAAAGGAGGTTTTGGATTGCCACCCTCCTATCCTGGCGAAACGGATGGTTTTGTTTTTACAGACTATAATGCCGTAGTAAATGCCTTTCATTATCAAGCATTGATTTGCATGAGGGATCTGGCCCTGGCATTAGGAGAAAAAGCAGATGCTACATTTTACAGGCAGCAAGCCAACAAAGTAAAACAGGCCTTTCAACATAATTTTATAAACCCGGACACAGGAACGATAAAAGATGGTGAGGATACCATGCACAGCTCCTTACATGCTAATATGCTTGCCCTTGCTTTTAACCTGGTACCAATTGAGAACAAGGCAAAAGTAATAGCCCACATCCGCTCAAGAGGAATGGCCTGCAGCGTTTATGGAACACAGTTTCTGTTGGATGCACTTTATAATGCAAATGAAGCAGAATACGGGTTACAGTTGTTAACCTCAACCGACAAACGTAGCTGGCATAATATGCTCCGTTCTGGTTCAACCATGACAACAGAAGCCTGGGACACGGATTACAAAAACAATCAGGACTGGAATCATGCCTGGGGTGCTGCTCCTGCTAATATTATTGTCAGGAAACTTATGGGAGTCGAACCGTTAACGCCTGCTTTCGGAACCATACAAATAAAACCCCAGCCCGGCACACTTCACTCCGCCGAGCTCCAGTTATCCACCTTACATGGAAAAATCAATGTTGCTTTTACTAAAACCACAGCACAGTTTCAATTAAAAACCCTTATTCCACCCAATACCACAGGAGTAGTTTATTTGCCAAAAGAAACAGAAAATGACAAGATAATCAAAGACGGAAGATCATTAAAAGCAATATCAGACGGCAAGTTTTGGGTAGTCAGAGATGTTAAATCTGGTACACATGTCTGGGAAGTAAGGTATTAGTTCAACTTTACTAAAAAGGTAATTATACCTCATTCGCAACCTTTGCAAACTTATTTCTGTACTCTATTGGAGTGAGGCCTGTTATCTTCCTGAAAATATCCCTGAATGCTTTGGTATCGGTATAACCTACACCATACATTACTTCTGTCACATTCTTTCTTGAAGCTTCAAAAAACTTCTTGGCAGCTTCTATTCTTACCCGTTGTATGTACTCCATTGGTGTGTTAGTTGTTGCATCCTTAAACCTTCGTTCAAAAGTTCTTCGTCCAACATTTGTAAGGTTCACCAAATCTTCAATACTTATTTTGTCTTCATAATTTATCTCAATATAACTCTGTACCTTTTGAATGTCTGCATCACCATGGTTTTTCTGTCCTTTGAAAATGGCAAACTGCGACTGGCTGTCTCTACCTATATCTAAAGCAAAATATTTGGAGATCATCACAGCCGTTTCTCTGTCCGAAAACTTTTCTACCAGGTACAAGATCAAATTCCACAAACTACTTGCGCCACCGCTACTATAGATGTTATTGTGTTCGGTAATGATCGCACCATCTTCTACTTCTACTTGTGGATATTTCTCTCTAAACTCGCTTATATGTGCCCAATGGGTAGAGCATTTTTTTCCATCTAGCAAGCCTGTTTCTGCAAGCAAAAAAGCACCTATACATAAACTTGCAAGGCTGGAGCCGCTTTGATGAAGCTTTTTGAAGTACGGTATTGCTTCCGCATTAGCTTGGATGCCTGCGTTAGTGTCTCCAAAAGTGGGTGGTATAATGAGCAGGTCGGTATGGGCAACATCTTTGAGCAGCCTGTCTGTTTTTACGGTGTATTCGCCGTTGTTGGCAGGCACATATTCATTTAAGCCTACATACTCTACTTTGAAAATGGGCTTTTTACCAAATGTCGTTAAAAATTCATTGGCCGTGTTAAAGGTCCTGAATGCTGGGGTAATAGCTTCTATTACTCCATACTGTGGAACGAAAACTGAAACTTGCATATAATTTTGACTTAACTAAAGGTATATACTTTTGTCGTAATTCACCTCTAATTTGTCGTTTTTACAATAGACCAGGTTTCGGAGTCTGTAGCATCTTTGTAATGTAATCAATTACTAAAAATAAAAATGATGGCAGAACAAACAAAAATTACGGTAGAAGCAACAGTGAATGCTCCCGTAGAAAAAGTATGGAAGGCTTGGAATACACCAGCCGACATTATCCAATGGAACACCCCTGACCCAAGCTGGCATACGCCAAGCAGCGAAAACGATCTCCGCATAAACGGAAAGTTTAAAAATAGAATGGAAGCTAAAGATGGCAGTTTCGGTTTTGATTTTGAAGGCACTTATGACAAGGTTGAATTGTATAAAGAAATAGCTTATACCATGGCTGACGGCAGAACTGCGACAACATTATTTACAGAGAAAAACGGTAAAACCACACTTGCAACAACTTTTGATCCGGAAACTGAGAACGACCCTGAATTTCAGAAACAAGGTTGGCAGGCTATTTTAAACAATTTTGTGAAATACGTAGAGAGCAAATAATTAGTAATAATAAAATTAAACAAAATGAAAAAGAATAAAATAATCTTTTGGGTGGCTACATCAATCCTCATACTTTGGGAAGGTGTAATGCCACTGGGTACAGTGCTATTTGCACCGGAATATGTAAATGCAGGTACAAAACCTTTAGGCTATCCCGATTACTTTGCTTATACGCTTATATATTGCAAGGTACTTGGAATTATAGCAATCTCTTTGCCTAAAATCCAGGGGAAGTTAAAGGAATGGGCATATGCTGGGCTTGCCTTTAGTTTAATCTATGCTTTCATCAGTCATGCCTGTGTAGATCAAAATATCGCGTTTATGCTACTGCCACTAATAGTACTGGGCATCCTCGCGGTTTCTTACATCTATAATAATAAAATTCAGAACAATGGCTAAAACAAATTATCAGTCGATTGATGAGTACCATCTCGCATTTAGTGGCGAAGCGCTCGAAAGAATGCAAAAGATCAGGAAAACTATTCATGAAGTAGTACCAGATGCAGAGGAAACTATCAGTTATCAAATACCTTGTATTAAATACAATGGTTACCTGATATACTATTGTGCATTTCCTAATCACATCTCATTATCGAACCCCTTTAGTGAAGCCTTTTGGGCACATTTTAAGACTGATCTGGAAGGGTACAAAACAAGCA
>NZ_JBFTNT010000063.1:0-19225 GCF_056397585.1 Pedobacter sp. 05L430
TGGTAAAAGGTGATTAAGGGCCTCTATTTTTTCTACGCCTTCCCACCAGAGGTGCCGAAATTCAAATGCACCTGAGGCATGAAATAAAGTAATGATGTCGGTTTCGTATACTCTTGATACGGAGTGTGTTTTCTTTTTTCCGGAAAGATCTAATGGAGGTAAAGGGTCATCAGGTATTTCATTTTTTAATTGGCTCAGCTGAGTGTAATGAAAGTGTATTTCCCCCGTTTCTGTCTGTTTCATACTGTCAGTCCAACTCATCCAGTCTGTAAAATCAGCCGGTGGGTGATTATCCAGAAGGTCTTTGGTTACCAGCCAATATTCATGTTGTGCGATGTCGTTCTTCAAAAGCTGGTGCGCAACAATAACATCTTTGCCAATCAGTTTACTGAAATTCTTTACATTATACCCGGCAAATTCACCGTAGTGTGTAATTACTTTTAAGGAAAGATTGGCAGCAGAAATACAGGCCTTGCACTGGCAATACCTCCTTTGATCATAAGTCATAAGGTTCTTGTGAAACAGACAAAACATCTTCTCTACCTGCTTGTACAGCTCTTTGAGTTGCGGCGGTTCTCCGAATTTGTAAAAAAGAATGGCATCACCTTCTATTTCGGAAACTTCGAGACCAATTTGATTTGCATTAATAAGCAATTCAAGCAATTCCTGTATGATTATGCGGCTGTGATTAATTTCTGATTCTGTTACAAATCGAGTGAAGCCACTAATGTCAGGGATAAAAAGCAGACCCTTTGTTTCCATTTCATATTAAAGTTACAAACAATAAATCATTAGGCAATCATCAGCGCAGATCTAATGTTTGATAAACAGCTTTCGAAAAGAATTTTACATTTCTTCGTAACCTATTGGCGTAGAATTCATCTTATTGTTATAAATACACACATCGATAATGAAAATACATTTACTTTTTGCATTCTTTTTATGCTTATATATTTTGCCTTTTGAAGTTGTAGCGCAACAAAATGGCAAAATAACCGGAACGGTTAGGGATGACAAGCAAACCCTGCCTTCGGTAAGCGTACTTTTATATTCTGCCAAAGATTCTGTACTGGTTACCACAGGGATGACCGATGGAGAGGGTAAGTTTAATCTTCCAGCAGTTCCGGGAGCTTATTATGTTTTATCAACTTTTGTTGGTTATAATAAAGTGAAAACACCGGTATTTGAACTTAAGGGTTCAACTTATGAGCTGCCAGCAATTGTGCTTAAAGAAAACACAAATAAATTAAATGAGGTAAGTATTACAGCATCAAAGCCTGTTTTGGAACGAAAAGGGGATAAACTGATTTTTAATATTGAGGCTACACCCTCTGCCGCCGGACTTAATGGCCTGGAGGTGCTCAGAAAGGCACCGGGAGTTACCATTGATCATAATGAGAATATCTCTCTTGCCGGCAAAGGCAATGTACTGGTAACTATTGACGGCAAACAGACTTATTTGAGTAGCGCCGAAGTAGTAAGCTTGCTTAAGTCTATGCCAAGTTCTGAGATCGAAAGTATCGAGATCATCAACAATCCGGGTGCGCGATATGATGCAAATAGTACGGGTGGAATCATCAACATCAAAACAAAGAAAAGTCTTGCCATTGGCTTTAATGGTAATTTGACGCTTGGTGTTGGTTATAATAAACGTTTACAAGCCAACCCAGGTATTAACCTAAACTATCGCAGGCAATTTTTTAATGTATTTGGGTCTTATGACTACAATAGATGGCCTTTTCAGGAGAACCTTACCATTGACAGGGTAACTCCCGGTATGAATTCAAAACAATTGTATTTTAGCCAGAGAAATAGGGATACTTCAGTTTTTGCGTCGAATAATTTTAAAATTGGAACAGATTTCTTTCTGACCAAAAACCATACAATTGGTGTTTTGCTTAAGGGTAATTTGAATGGATTTGATCAAAATGGTTTTAGCAGAATTACGATTGGCGATTCGTTTGCAAAACCAGATTCCATATTGCAAACTCCGGGCAAAAACTCAACAGATCGTAAGAATTTTTCGTACAATATCAACTATAAGGGGATATTGGATACCGCAGGGCAGGAAATTACTATTGATGCAGACTACTCAACATTTAACGGGGATAACAAAGCGAGTTTTGTAAATCGCTTTTTCCTTCCTGATGGAACTTTTTTTAAGGACGGACAGATATATAGGAATTTTTCGCCTTCGGATATCAACATTAAAGCCATTAAAGCAGATTATGTATTACCGCTTAATAAAGTGTTCAAGCTTGAAACAGGTATCAAGGTAGCCAGTGTGAAAAGCGATAACAATTTCGTTTATGAGAATGATGTTAATGGAGAGTGGATAAAGGACAACAGCCGTAGCAATCGCTTTAAGTACGACGAACAGGTAAGTGCTGCTTATGCGATTTTGAACATCAGTACAGGTAAATTCTCGGTGCAAACTGGTCTTCGTGCAGAACGGACTCAGTCTACAGGTAATTCGGTTACAATAAATCAGTTGAATAAGC
The DNA here is from genome assembly GCF_056397585.1 of Pedobacter sp. 05L430. Classification (NCBI taxonomy): domain Bacteria; kingdom Pseudomonadati; phylum Bacteroidota; class Sphingobacteriia; order Sphingobacteriales; family Sphingobacteriaceae; genus Pedobacter; species Pedobacter sp. 05L430. The sequence goes on from NZ_JBFTNT010000063.1 coordinate 2,502, forward strand.
GAACCTATACTGATTTTTTCCCTTCGTTAACATTTAGCCGAAATTTCGATGCGGATAATGTTGCCAGTGTGTCTTATTCGAGAAAGATTAACAGACCAAATTATCAGAACCTTAATCCATTTATTTTTTACCTTGATCAGTATACCTACAACGAGGGTAATCCTAACCTTAAACCGGAATATTCTACAAATTTTGAAGCGACTTATTTATGGAAACAAAAATATAGCGTTGCGTTTGCCTATTCACATACATCGGATGTAATCACACAGATCTTATTACAGAATGAAGCCAAAAAATCGATGTACCAGACGGTACTTAACCTTGCTTCTAATGATGTGGTATCACTTACGCTTAATTTCCCCGTAAAAATAAGTAAATGGTGGAACCTGAATAATAATCTTGTTGGTTATCATAAACAAATCCAGGCACCGGATCTTAACGGAACAGATCTTAATTCGAAGCAATTCAGTGCCAGTTTGTATACTCAGAACAATTTTACACTAAACAAGCTCTTCAGTGCAGACGCTTCAGTATATGCCAGTACGGCACAGATAGATGGAGGATTTAAAGTGAAAAGTATGCTGACCGCTGATGCAGGCCTGCGTTACAGTTTTCCAAACCAGAATGGTAATTTGAAACTCGGAGTTGGTGATATTTTTCATAGTCAGAGGGGCAGGGTATTTAGCACACTGGCTGGTAATGTATATAACCTTGAGCAATGGGGTACTTCGACCAATGTGAGGCTAACTTTCACCTATCGTTTCGGAAAAACCAGTGTTAAGTCTGAACGAAGCAGACAGACAGGGCTTGACGCGGAACAAAAAAGACTGGGAGGGAAATAAAACACCAATTTCTTATCGGGTCGAAAATCAGTCTTTTTTGGAAAATTGAATTTCTAAATCCCGGAGTACTTTATCATATCCTTTCCTGTCAATAAAAGCATTAGGATTATAAGCGCCACCGGCTTTGTGCTTCTTATAAAGCCCAAACTGGCTGGCATGAGAGGAAAGCCAGATATCGAATGTGAGCTTTTTCATGGCGCCTATTGTATAAGCATAGTCCTTAGCGATTTCAGGATAGGAAGTTACTTCGGAGAATTTTTTCTCCGTCACGATTGTAGGCATATTGGCAATTAAGACCTTATAAATCCGGTCTTTGTCTTTTACATCGAACAAGAAGCTACAAGAACCCTTTGTATGACCTGGATGATGGAGCATAACCAGCTTCATATCATCCAAACCCACGGTATCACCATTATGCAATAAACGATCAGTTTTTATTGGTTCATAAGTAGGTCCATGACCTCCTAATGCATAATCTGAACTGCCCCCATCCGCTGCAACCGCGGCGTCCTTTTCATCCACCATAAATTTAGCTCCGGTTGCTTTTTTAATTGCCGACATAGCTCCCATATGGTCATAGTGTGCCTGCGTGGTCAGTAATATCTTGATATCATTAAATTTGAAACCCAAGGTTTCAACATTTGCCTTAATCACTGACAGAGAAGTGGCAAGCCCGGTATTAATGAGGATATTCCCTTTTGGGGTCACAATGAGATAGCAGGCCAGATCTTCTGTGCCCACATAATATAAATTGCCGGCAATGCGAAAAGGCTGATAAGATTTAGACCATTCTATTGGCGTATCTTTTGGTTCTTTTACCTGTTGAGCTGTTGCAAGAAAAGAACTAAAAAATAAAATAACCGTAAGAGTATTGAAATAGTGTCTAAACATAGGAAATGATTTTAAAGCTAATATATGGGAAATACTTCTGAAAGCATCATAGTCCAATAGCCTGAAGCCATGCCACTAAAGCTGCACCTACCTGAACTGGAGAGTCTTCTTGTGGATAATGAAGACCCTTTACGACAACTTTTGTGGTATTGGGCAGACTGTTGCAAAACTGTTTTGCATCGGGAGAGCTCATACCGGGATTCGCCTCGATATACAGTTTTGGTACCGCGCTTTTCTTTAGCCAAGCCGTATACCTGGTAGCTACAGATGTAAATGCATTTGGTTCTGCATCAAAGGGGAGTTGACGTGCCCAGGATAGCATTGGTCGCCGTGATTCTCCAGGTACAACAAAGGGCCTGCGGTATTCATCGTGTTCTTCTTTTGTTAGTGGATTTATGTGCGATAAGGGGATGTTAACTTCAAGAAATGAGTTTTCCTCGAGTATCATTTTTTCACCTTCAGGAGAGCGTAGGGCCTGAAAGATTTCCTTTCCTTTTGGAGGCATCTGTTCCCATTTGTAGGGAACGGTAATAGATTCCATAAACGCGATCCCTTTAACGGCATTAGGATGTCTGCTTGCCCAGTAGAATGCCAATGCTGAACCCCAATCATGAACTACAAATGTTATGTTCTTTTTAATTCCAAGTTTTTCGTAGAAAGCATCCAGATATCGACTGTTTTCGGCGAAAGTGTGTGATTTCGGATCTGAAATCTTTTCTGAATCGCCCATCCCAATTAGATCAGGAGCGATACAGCGCCCTAAGTTGGATACCTGTGGAATGATGTTTCTCCATACATAAGATGAAGTGGGATTGCCGTGTAAAAATACAATAGGATCACCAGTTCCGGTTTCTATATAAGCGATATCTTTTCCAAGTACGGTGACGTGTTTTTTTTCGGATGCCTGTGATGTGAGGGCGCTGGTAATAGCGATAATTAAAGGTAAATGTTTCATGTGCTGGTAATTTAATAATACAAAATTATGCTACACTGAAAATCAAAAATTGTACAAAATCAAGTTTTATCCTATTTCGGGATTCACCATTTCGGGAGGCCTTTTTTAAAGAACTGACCAGGGCTTTCGCCTGTAAATGTCTTGAAATCCCTATTGAAATGGGCTTGATCGAAGAATCCAGTTTCCTGTGAAACTGCAGTAAGATTTTGATGAGATTGGTAAGTGCTGATGACGGAACGGATTCTGATGATGGATGAGAAGTGTTTAGGAGAGGTACCTATCTGGCTGCGGAAACGCTTTTCGAAAGAATCGATGTTGATGTTCAGTGTAGCGGCAAGATCTTTTATTTTATAATTACCGCTTGTGGATTTGATGATATCAACAGCCTTACTGATCATAGGATCTTTACCATTTCTTTTAAGTTGTGTGATCAGAAAGGTTTCTACTGCGGCTATACGTTCGGCATGCGTTTGAATCGTTTCCAGGTTTTCTTCAAGTCGCTGAACCTGTCCAATGGGAAATACGGTGTCGAGATTTGTGGTCAGCCCCAAAAATTCGTTTAGGGGAGTGTTTATAAAAGCTGTGGCACCGCCTTCATTGAAAAGCACCAGTAGTACTGCTGAGCCGGAGGTATAGTATACCGGGCGTGCAACTTTAGACATTCCAGTAATCCCAAATCCCAGATTATTGTGGCTATTGTTTAGGTATATTGCGCCTTTAAAACGTAATGCCATAACAGGCGCGGTACCAGGTAATAATTGCCTGGTTAAATCACCTTCACTTTCTGTAACCAAAAAGCGGTTTACAAAAGGCTTAAGCACATCGGATGGAAGAAATTGATGAACTTTCATTACGTTTGCTATAACCAAATATAACTCTTTGCCTGGATCTTATTACGGATCGATGTAACTTTATAAAATGAGGGAGTATCATAAATTATGATACTCCCTCATTTTATAAAGTTACATGGCCAGCTTAGTATAACCTACCAGAATTTTACATATAATGCAGCAATGATCAGGAGCGTTATCACAATCAGAGCCAATGTAGATGGAGAAACTTTGAACATGGATTTATCCAGTTCAAATGCTTTAGGATTTACTTTAGGACCAGCCAAACTCATTACAATCATAATGGCCATAGTAAAGAAGAAAGAAAGACCCATGCAGATATGGAATGGAATTTCAAAACCACCTTTGCCATTAGGGTAGGCCGTATATAAGAAAGTATCGTTACCCAGCAGACTCGGTGCCATTTCGTTAAAGAATACCGAAAACAGGAAACCTGCCAATACCCCGGCGATGGCCGCACTACCAGTGGTTCTTTTCCAGAACATACCAAGAATAAACATGGCAAATACACCCGGACTAATGAAGCCAGTATATTTCTGAATGAAAGTAAAACCACCTTCACCACCAATGCCTAATAAATCGTTCCAGGTAAAGAGAACTGCCAGAATCATACCTATAAATACTGTTGATCTGCCAACTAATACGAGGTTCTTTTCTTCTGTACCTTTCTTGAAATATTTTGCATAAATATCGAGTGTAAAGATTGTGGAGATACTGTTTACTTTACCAGCAAGTGAGGCTACAATAGCTGCGGTAAGTGCAGCTACGGATAGCCCTTTAAGACCTGTAGGTAAAAAGGTAAGAATGGCTGAATATGCACCATCTTTGCCACCGATCAATTGAGGCAGGTGCCCGCCTTTGTACAATACATAGGCTGCAATACCCGGCAACATCACGATCAATGGCATCATCAGCTTCAAAAGGCCAGCGAAAAGTATTCCCGTTCTTGCGGTTTGCAGATCTGCACCAAGTGCGCGCTGAGTGATATACTGGTTACATCCCCAATAATTGAGGTTGATGATCCAGATACCAGCTACGTAAGAAGCTAGTCCCGGGAAAGTCAGGTATTTGCTGATCTCATTTTGGGTGGATTCTGCGGTAGGTTTAGGGATGATCATTTTGAAATGCTCTGGAGCCTGTTCCATTAAAACATTGAAACCGGCAATGGCATTTGCTCCAACACCGAACTTCTCGCCCACAACAGTCAGTGCGATGTATGTGGTTACTAATCCACCAAAAATCAATACCGCCACCTGGATTACGTCGGTATAGGCAACTACTTTCATTCCCCCTAAAGAGATGATCAGTGCAAATACCGCAAGCCCGATCATAATCACATGCAGGTAATCTCCACCTGTGAGCCCGTTAATGGCCACTGCACCCAAATAAAGAATGGACGTTAGGTTTACAAACACATATAAAAACAGCCAGAAAATGGCCATGATTAATGCTACCGACTCATTGTACCTGGTCTTTAGAAATTGAGGCATGGTGTAGATCTTGTTCTTAAGATAGACCGGGATGAACCATACGGCTACAATAATAAGTGCGATTGCTGCAATCCACTCGTATGCGGCCACTGCAATACCAAGAAAAAAACCCTCACCACTCATTCCAATAAATTGCTCGGCAGAAATGTTGGAGGCAATAAGGGAGGCCCCAATAGCCCACCAGGTGAGTGTTCCTTCTGCTAGAAAGAATGCTTTGGCATCATGCTCATTCTTTTTACGCTGGCGATAGATAAAATATCCATAACCGGAGACGATTAAAAAGTAGATGATGAAAACTACATAATCTGTAGTTACTAAATTGTTGTTCATATTGGTCTTATTTGGTTGGTTTGAGCAAATGGTTAATGTGCCGGTAAATTACGTTTATCCGGCACATCTTCCTTATTTATAAAAGATTTCATTCCATTGAAGTTCGTTTCTGAACTGGTTGATCCTGGTATCAGCTCCAATGTTTACGTATTCTATACCTGCAATGTTTGCAAAATCCAGTAAATGCGCTGTTGTCAGATTCTGACTGTATGCAGTATGGTGTGCACCTCCGGCGTAGATCCAGGCTGCACAGCCAGTCTTCATATCAGGGAGCGGCTTCCATAAAACCTGTGCTACAGGGAGCTTTGGTAACTTATGCTTGGGTTCCACTGCTTCTACCTCGTTTACGAGTAGTCTAAAGCGGTTACCCATATCGATAATTGAAGCATTGAGTGCATTTCCACCGGCTACAGTGAATACTAGTCTGGCAGGATCTGCTTTCCCGCCGATACCAAGGGGATGTACTTCAAGTCTTGGTTTTTCGTTGGCCAACGATGCATCTACTTCCAGCATGTGAGAGCCCAATACCATTGAATTAGCAGGGTCAAAGTGGTAGGTATAGTCCTCCATAAAGGCGTTTGCCCCAGGTAATCCGGCACCCATTACTTTACAAGCACGTACTAGTGCAGCGGTTTTCCAATCGCCTTCTCCGGCAAATCCATATCCTGCCGCCATTAATCGCTGTGCAGCAATACCCGGTAGCTGAATCATACCGTGCAGATCTTCAAAGGTATCACTAAAGCCTTTAAAGCCGCCGTCTTCCAGGAATTTCTTAAGACCCAGTTCTATCTTTGCAGCTTCATAAACAGAACCATGTCTATCTCCGCCACGCTGGAGGTCAGTTGCCATAACGTAGGTTGCTTCATATTCTGTTAACAGCTCCTGGATAGCTTCCTCTGGAATGCTGTTGATAACGGCTACAAGGTCACCGATGCCGTAGGTGTTGACCTGGAAGCCAAATTTGAGCTCAGCCTCTACTTTGTCGCCATCTGTAACGGCTACATAGCGCATATTGTCTCCAAAGCGCGCAAATTTAGCACCTTGCCAGTCATGCCAGCCAGCTGCGGCTCGTGTCCAGGTATCAATTTCACTTAATACTTCCTGATCCTGCCAATGTCCAACCACTACTTTTCGATCTTTGCGCATCCTGGTTACAATAAAGCCAAATTCACGATCTCCATGTGCACTCTGGTTCAGGTTCATGAAATCCATATCAATGGTATCCCAGGGAATGTCTCTGTTGAATTGAGTGTGTAGGTGTAATAAAGGCTTCTGAAGAATATTCAGTCCTCTTATCCACATTTTTGCAGGTGAGAAAGTATGCATCCATGTGATTACACCAATGCAATTGGTAGTTAAGTTGGCCTGTTGCAAGGTTTCAAATATCTCGTCAGGTGTTTTTACTATTGGTTTATAAACAACTTTAACGGGAATTTGCGGAGCAGCGTCTAGTGAGGATGCCACTTGCTTTGCGTGATCAGCTACTTGCTTTAACGTCTCCTCTCCATACAGGTGCTGACTACCCGTGATGAACCAAATTTCTAATTCTTTTAAGTTTATCATATCTTAATACTGTGTTTTACTTAATTGCTGAAATACGGAACAGACCTGCTCCATGTTTATTGATTGTTGCTGTATATGTTCCTTTAGCCCTACCCTTATTACTCTTGCTCCAAAGATCTCTCACTTTGCAGACCCCGGTAAATCCAAGGTCATTCAAGTTTACAGAAATGTTTGCTGCTTCATTGCCATCACCCGGGTTAAACAAAGCGACGTATTTATCTCCAGTTTTTGGATCATCTGCMACCCAGCAGATTCCATCCTCATTACGAAACAATTGTTTGTTATTGGTGCTGTTGTTTAGGATATTGAGCACCTCTGTGTTGTTTAATAGGGAAAGGGTAAAGGCGTCATTGCTTGGCAGGTCACCTCCAAACATCAATGGGGAACGGAATATCGTCCACAGTGTCATCAGTGTGTATTGCTCATCTTTGGTAAATGCCGTCATTCTTGGATTTCCTCGTTCTGCGCGAATTCCAATTTTCCCAAGAGGAAGCATGTCTCCATCAGGCCAGGCACCAGGTGCGCGATATTTGTTCCATCGCTCAAATACATGAAAATGATCTTTCAACATGGGCCAGTTGTCCCAAAAATCGTCTACTGTGCGCCACATATTGGCATGACMCTGCACATGGGAAGCACTTGCCATAGGTGTTTCTCCCGGCGAAGTACTCAGTACGATCTTTCTACCTGTGAGTGCGATTGCTTTACGGATCATTTCTACCTCTCCGGTATGGTAAGGTCTGGAAAGGTCATCCACCTTAATGAAATCTACACCCCACGATGCATATAGCTTAAATAGCGAGTTGTAATATTCTTGTGCTCCATCACGTCCGGCCACTACAGTGTACATGTCATGTAGCCACTTACATTGCAGATCTGTGCTGTAAATGTCTTTGGCGGTAGCCTTACTCCCCATGATTGGCAGATTACGTTTTACCGCCTCTATCGGAATGCCCCGCATGATGTGAATACCAAATTTCAACCCCTTTTTATGAATGTAGTCGGCAAGGGGCTTAAACCCTTTACCGCCTGCTGCTGAAGGGAAGCGGTTTACTGCTGGTTGAAATCTGCCGTATTCATCCAGTACATAATCTGGATCCGTCTCATTATAACCATGCGCTTTGTCGTTTCCAACATACCAGCGAATGTCTACCACCACATACTCCCATCCAAAAGCTTTCAGATTTTTAGACATATATTCCGCATTGCTTTTCACCTCAGATTCCACTACAGTGGGGCCAAAGCAATCCCAGCTGTTCCATCCCATAGGAGGCGTCTTAGCCCAATCATGAAAGTCTTTTTGCTGTGCATTTACGCCTATCAGGGCTCCAATCAGGAGTCCCCCTGTTAATATCATTTTTTTACTGACCATAATAACTGTCCGGGCCATGCTTACGTTCAAAATGCTTTTTTATTAATGCATCTTTTAATTTTGGTGAATGCATATTGATTTGCCTTGTTAGCAAGGCCATATGTGCAATTGATTCCAGTACTGCACTATTGTATACCGCTTTTTCTGCTGTCTTACCCCAGGTAAACGGAGCATGATTTCCCACCAGTATCATTTCAACCTCATGATGACTATAACCGAGCTCAGTAAAGTGATTAATGATCTGAAAGCCCGTTTCGTATTCGTAGTTTCCTTTAATCATCTCATCACTCATTGGTGGTGCACAGGGTACATCCACAGTGAGGTGATCGGCATGGGTAGTACCAAAAATGGGTATATCCATTTGCGCCTGTGCCCAGGATGTGGCATAGGTTGAATGGGTATGTACAATGCCATTGATTCCTTCCCAATGTTTGTATAACACAGCATGGGTTTTGGTATCAGAGGATGGTCTGAGCGTTCCTTCTACAGTATTTCCGTCAAAATCAACGATAACCATTTTATCTGGTGAAAGATCTTTGTATGGCACTCCGCTTGGTTTGATAGCGAAAACACCTTCATCTCTGTCGGCCGCGCTAACATTTCCAAAAGTGAATAACACAAGACCTAGCCTTGGTAATTCCATGTTAGCCTCATAGGCAGTTTCACGTATTATTTTATAAATGCTCATGATACATAAGGTTTGATTTCTCTCTTATTGTACTTCTCCAGATATCTACCTAAAGCCAGATATTCCTGGTAATGCTGGCGATACATTCTTCGTTTATTCAGATTGGGCTGGTATTCTGCTTCGAATCCTGTTCCCATTGCTTCCATTGCAGTTTCAATATTTGGATGGATACCGGCTGCTACTGCAGCAAACATGGCCGCTCCGAGTGCGCAGGTGTGCTCAAATCGATGAATTTTTATTGGCATTTCTAATACATCGGCCATCATCTGCATGATGTAAGGTGATTTTTGGGCTACTCCGCCTATACCAATTATTCCTTTTACAGGTACACCCTGGTCTTCGAACCTATCAACGATACTCTTTGCCCCAAAACAGGTTGCTGCAGCTAAGGCTCGGAAAAATTTTGGCGCGTCGGTTCCCAGACTTAAACCGGCTATGGCTCCTTTAAGTTCTTGATTGGCATCAGGCGTTCGTCTTCCATTTAACCAGTCCACGGCCAGCTCTGCGTAATCTTCGTCGCCTAATTGTTCAGCCTGTTCGCTTAGACGGGAAATAATTTTTGCTTCCAGTTCATCTTTTAAAGCAACGGCTGTAGCCTGATCGATTAACGCAGATTCAGTGAGCAGATGATTCAATGGCCAGCTGATTAAGTTTTTGAACCATGCATATACATCACCAAAAGCCGATTGACCAGCTTCAAGTCCCATTGTTCCTGGGATAACTGAGCCATTTACCTGTCCGCAAATGCCTTTTACCAGTTTGCCTTCCAGGTCTTGCAAGGGGGCAACAAGAATATCGCAGGTACTTGTCCCCATGATTTTGCAAAGGTGATATGGTAATATCTGTCCACCAACGGCACCCATGTGTGCGTCAAAAGCACCTACACCAACAACTACATCTGTTGATAATCCTAATCTCTCGGCCCATTCCTCACTTAATCTTCCAGCAGGTTCGTCTGAAGTATAGGTGTCCTGAAATAGCCTTTCAGTAAATCCAGACAATAGGGGGTCTAATTTACTAAAAAAATCATTTGGCGGAAGGCCGTTAAACTCTTCTGCCCAAAGGGCTTTATGTCCCGCTGCACAGCGGCTCCTTTTCATTTTTCTGACGTCATCGCCTCCAGTTAGCAAGAAAGGGATCCAGTCACAATGCTCCACCCATGAAAAGGTAGCGTCACGAACAGCAGGATCTTCTCTTAACACATGAAGCAGTTTTGCCCAGAACCATTCTGAAGAGTAGATTCCTCCCACATATTTAAGATAGTTTGTTTTAAATTTTGTGGCATGCTCATTAATCTGCGCTGCTTCTTTGATTCCTGTATGATCTTTCCACAATACAAACATGGCATTTGGATTTTCTTCAAAGCCAGGAGTGAGGGCAAGGGGTGTTCCGGTTTTGTCAACCGCTACCGGAGTAGAACCTGTAGTATCTACGGCAATTCCTTTTATGGAATCTGCTATTGCTGTACCACCCGCTTTTGCGATACACTCTTTAATGGTATGCTCCAATCCCTCGATGTAGTCAAGTGGATGCTGTCTGAACTGATTTAATGATGGCTTACAGTAGAGGTTTTTTTGCCACCTTTTATAATAATAAACTGAAGAGGATACCTCTGCTCCATTTTCGGTATTAACAATTACCGAGCGAACAGAATCCGATCCGTAATCAACACCGATGACATATTTGGTTAAATTCATAGTAACTATAATAAACGTCTAATTAACGTTTATTTTTTTAACAAAAGAAAATTATTATGAAATTTATTTCACATTATTTTGATTATCAGCTAATAAGATTCTCTGGGTTGGGTATGAAATTTAAAAAAGATTGGAATTTAGCTTTGTATTTGGTTTTATCCAGAGTGTAGTAAAAAGCCCCACGTTTGGAACTGGACTTGTCTTTTTCAGTAAGTTTGATTAGTAAGTCCGTAGAGTTGACTTTGCGGATAAAATTCCGGTTGTCAATTTTGGCATTATAAACCTGTTCATACAAATTCTGTAATTGCGGGATGGTGAATTTGGTAGGCATTAGCTCAAACAGTATTGGGTGAAGTGCGGCTTTATAACGGATCCTTTTTTGGGCTTCCTCAACCATGTTGTTGTGGTCAAAGATAAGCGATGGGGCTTCATTGATGAGGAACCATTCGGCATGATACCTGTCGCTGATCTGTGTTTTGTAAGTATTGATGTCTATTAATGCAAAGTAAGCTACTGATACGGTACGTTCAATTGGGTCTCGTTCCGGGTTTCCATAAGCGCTCAGCTGTTCCAGATAAACATCCTTTAGTCCTGTAAGTTCAAACAGGATGCGTTCGGCTGCACCGTCCAGGGTTTCTTTCTTTCCGACAAAGCCACCCATTAAGCTCCATTGATCTTTTGCTGGTTGAAATCCTCTTTTAATCAATAAAATTTGTAGTTGGTCGCCGTCAAAGCCAAAGATGATGCAGTCGACTGCAACCAGAACGCGCACTTGGTCAGAATAGGTTATCATGTTGAGGGGATCGTTTGTCAAAAGTAGTTTACTTGGTTTCTTGAGTTATGAAAGCAATTTATAAAAATAATTATCAAAGCTACAAAATTAATAATCGTTAATTTGACGTTTAATTTAAAATTCCTACATTAGCCCTTAACTGAGCTGAAAATCCCGGGACTTCTTCAGTGAAGACAATCTGATAAACAAGATATGATAACCAAGTATAAATTTTTTTCAATTTCGGTTAAGATGAAATACAAAAGCAATTTAATCGCTCTGCTCATTGCGGGGACTTTTTTTAGGGCGAGTGCACAACAAGATGATGTTATTGTGGTCAATGCGGCTAAGTCTGAGGGAAAAATATCACCAACTATGTGGGGCGTTTTCTTTGAAGACATTAACATGGGAGCCGATGGTGGGATCTATGCCGAAATGGTAAAGAACCGGTCTTTTGAATTTTTAAAGCCATTGATGGGGTGGTCTGTAAAAGGCGATAAGATCAAAGAGGGCGACCTGCTTGTGCTGAACAGACAAGATGCTCAGCTCGCTAATCCAAGATTTCTTAGAGCGACTATAAAAGATGCTGCAAAAGGACAGGCCGGGTTAACCAATGAGGGATTCAAAGGTGGGATGGGTATAAAAAAAGACCTTGAATATGAGTTTTCCCTGATGTACAGACAGCAGAGTCCAGGAATCACATTGCATGTAGAATTGGTAGATGAACAGAATAATATATTAGGAACTGGTGTATTAAAACCGACTGATATATCAGGGAAATGGGCGAAACAAGAGGTGAATTTTAAAGCTGGTACTACAGCAGCAAAAGCTAAGATGAACATTTGGTTTGAAGGGAATGGGGTATTGGATATGGATATGATTTCTTTATTTCCTGCAGATACCTGGAAGGGTCGTAAGAAAGGCATGCGTGCAGATATGATACAGATGTTGGCAGACATGAAGCCAGGTTTCATCCGCTTTCCGGGTGGTTGTATTGTAGAAGGAACCGATCTGGCCAACAGGTATCAGTGGAAGAAAACAATAGGGCCAATAGAGGAGCGTCAGTTAATCATGAATCGCTGGAATACGGAGTTCGCACATCGCCCTTCACCTGATTACTTTCAAACCTTTGGACTGGGCTTTTTTGAATATTTCCAATTGGCAGAAGATATAGGGGCTGAGCCATTGCCAATTCTGAACTGTGGAATGGCATGTCAATTCAATACTGCCGAAGTAGTTCCTTTGGATCAGCTGGATCCTTATGTACAGGATGCTTTGGATCTGATTGRGTTTGCTAATGGTGATGCTTCATCGGAATGGGGTAAGGTCCGGGCATCAATGGGGCATGCTGAACCTTTTAATTTGAAGTATTTGGGTGTAGGCAATGAGAATTGGGGGCCGCAGTATATTGAACGCGCCAAAGCCTTTCAAAAGGCCATCAAAGCAAAATATCCAAAGATAAACCTGATTTACAGTTCGGGTACAGATCCTGATAGTGATCGGTTTCATTTTCTGGACAAAGAACTGCGTACAATGGGGGCAGATATCATAGATGAACATTATTACCGTTCTCCTGAATGGTTTCTGAAAAATGCTTCCCGATACGACAGCTACGATCGTAAGGGAGCAAAGGTTTTTGCAGGTGAGTACGCTGCTCATATAGATGGAAAAACTACAGGAAGTAACCGAAACATCTGGCAGGCGGCAATTGCCGAAGCAGCCTTTATGACTGGGCTGGAGCGTAATGCCGCCGTAGTAAATATGGCTTCTTATGCGCCTTTGTTTGCTAATACAGAAGGTTGGCAGTGGGCTCCTGACTTAATTTGGGTAGACAATATGAATATTTACGGTACACCAAATTACTACGTTCAAAAGTTGTTTTCTACCAACAAAGGGACTCAGGTTGCTTCTGCATTAGCAGCAGGAAAGTCAGTTTCTGGTCTGGATGGTTTGTATGTATCGGCAGTGGTCGACAGTATGAAGAAAGAACTGATCGTGAAGCTGGTCAACACCAGAGATACTGAACAGAACAAGCAAGTTTCTTTTGAGGGTTTAAAATTAGTAGGAAGTGAGGCTCAGTTGACTGTATTAAAAGGCCATTTGACTGATCAAAACACGATCGATAAACCCTTAGCGATTGCTCCTACACAAGCTGCACTCAAATTAAAAGGGAAAACTGCCGCACTGAAATTGCCTGCAAATTCATTTGTCATGTTGAAGGTTAGTTATAAATAAAATGACTGGTAAGCAAACAATTCGAAGGTTTTTGAAGTATGGTGTCTGCTTGTCGCTTAGTATTTCCTGGAGCCTGTTACCTGCACAGCAAAAGTATCCTTTCAAGCTGTTTAAATCACAAGAGGTAAGGTTGCTGAATGGTGTTTTTAAGCAAGCACAAGAGACAGACCTGCATTATATGCTGGCACTGGATGTCGACCGGTTATTGATGCCTTATCTGAGAGAAGCAGGATTAAAGCCAAATGTACAAAGTTATCCTAATTGGGAAAATACCGGGTTGGATGGACATATAGGTGGACATTATTTGACTGCACTGTCGCTGATGTATGCCGCTACTGGCGATCAAAGGATAGAAAAGCGGCTCAAATATATGCTGTCGCAACTAAAGAAATGTCAGGATGCGAGTCCGACAGGCTACATCGGCGGGGTGCCTGGCAGCGTCAAACTATGGGAAGAAATAGCCCGGGGAAAAATAGACGCCGGAACTTTTAGCCTCAATGGTAAATGGGTACCACTTTACAATATCCATAAGATACTTGCCGGATTGCGTGATGCTTATCTGTATACAGGCGATGTTGATGCAAAAAAAATGCTGATCAAATACAGCGATTGGTTTGTTTGGTTAACTTCTAAATTGAATGACCAGCAGATTCAGCAAATGCTGAAGTCCGAGCATGGGGGCATCAATGAAGTACTGGCCGATGTATATGAAATCACTGGAGATCAGAAATACCTAAAATTGGCTTATCAGTTTTCCGATCATTCCATCCTGGATCCATTGGCTCAGGGTAAAGATCAGTTGAATGGGATTCATGCCAATACACAAATACCAAAGGTAATCGGATTCAAGCGCATAGCTGATCTGAATAAAGATAGTATCTACCAAAAAGCAGCTTCGTTCTTTTGGAATGAAGTGGTACACCATCGGACAGTAGCGAATGGAGGTAATAGTGTGAGGGAACACTTTAATCCACTAAACGACTTTTCGGGAATGATCAATAGTGTAGAAGGACCAGAAACTTGTAACAGCTACAATATGCTCAAACTTACAAAACTATTTTATGAGTCAGAGGGGCTTGCTGGTTATATAGATTATTACGAACGTACCGTTTACAACCATATTTTATCCTCACAACATCCAGACAAAGGAGGATTTGTCTATTTCACTCCTATGAGACCTGGACATTACCGGGTGTATTCCCAGCCTGAAACGAGTTTTTGGTGTTGCGTAGGCTCAGGTTTAGAAAATCATGCCAAATACAATGAGTTGATCTATGCGTTTCAGGATGATATACTGTACCTGAATCTATTTATCCCTTCCAGTTTAAACTGGAAAGAGAAAGGACTAAGTTTTGAGCAGCAGACTCAATTTCCGGAATCAGAAAAAACAACTTTTACGATGACCAGCGGAAAAGCGAGCCGTTTTACCTTGAAAGTCAGGTATCCTGTATGGGTTCCGGAAGGAGCGATGCAGGTGTTGGTGAATGGAAAAGCAGTGGCTGCTAATGCAACGCCAGGGGGCTATATTTCTCTCACAAGGGCCTGGAAAAAGGGCGATCGGGTGGAACTGTTGCTTCCGATGAAGACTTATACCGAACAACTGCCGGATGGATCGAACTATGCGGCGGTGCTGCATGGGCCTGTTCTGCTTGCTGCCAAAACAGATACTGCCAATTTAAAGGGTTTATTTGCTGATGAAAGCCGGATGGGGCATATTGCATCAGGAAAACAATATCCCTTGCAGGACATGCCGATGTTTGTTCATGATGGACAGAATAAGGATTCGTTGATCAAGCCGGTGAAGGGCAAAGCTTTGACATTTACAGCATCCGATCTTATTTATCCCGAGCAATACAAGACGTTGGAACTGACACCTTTTTACAAGCTTCACGATTCCAGGTATGTTGTTTACTGGCAGGTGGAAACGAAAGCAGGGTTGGAGGCTTTAAAGAAGAAAATGGCTGAACAACAACGGATTGCCGATGAACTTGCCCGCGTTACTATAGATATGGTGTTTCCGGGCGAACAACAACCGGAGTCTGATCATTTTTTTAAAGCAGAGCAGACTAGTAATGGGGTGTTCCAGGATCGACACTGGCGTACTGCCAAAGGTTGGTTCAGCTATGAACTGACAGACCAAAATAAGGAAGCCCACTGTCTGCGACTGACCTACTACGGAGGGGATAAGAACCGGAGATTTAAGATATTGATGAACGACCAATTGCTGGCTTCAGTGAGCCTGGACGGTAGCGTGGGCGACAAATTTTATGAGGTAGACTACATCATTCCTCAGGAAATGCTAAAAACGTCTTCTTCAAAATTAAGAGTTAAATTTGTTGCAGAGGATGGCTCAGAGACCGCGGGCATCTACGAATTGCGGTTGGTGAAAAAATAATAACATAAATGAACCACAAATGAATATACAAATCAGTTATTGTCTACGCGCACTGGTGCTCGGTACCATGGTGCTTATCATAAATTTAAGGACCACCTCTGCCCAGCAATCGAAAAAAACGGCTTACCTTTTTACCTATTTTACAGGAAATAACGGAACGGAGGAATCCATCAGGTTTGCCTTAAGCAACGATGGTTATACCTACCGTGCGCTAAATGCTGATAAACCTGTGATCAGTTCGGCAGTAATAAGTTCTACCGGAGGTGTACGTGATCCGCACATTTTGCGTGGAGCCGATGGTAAGACCTTCTATATGGTGGTTACCGATATGGTGGCTGCAAAAGGTTGGGATTCTAATAGGGCAATGGTATTGTTGAAATCTGCCGATCTGGTTAACTGGACTTCAAGTATTGTCAATATCCAGAAACGTTTCCCTAATCAGGACAGCTTATTACGTGTATGGGCACCTCAAACTATATACGATAAAGAAGCAGACAAGTATATGATCTATTGGTCGATGAAACATGGAGCAGGTCCTGATATCATTTATTGGGCGTATGCTAATAAGGATTTTACGGATCTGGAGACTGAGCCAAAACAACTCTTCTTCAGCCCGACAAATGGTCCCTGCATTGATTGAGAC
>NZ_JBFTNT010000064.1:0-18608 GCF_056397585.1 Pedobacter sp. 05L430
AGGGTCTAAACCAATCAGATTTGGAGCCTTCTTCTTTGTTTAAAGCACAGTTGAAAGCAAGAAGTACAAAATAAACCTGACAGGTTAAACTCTTGTACATGCTAGTACTCCTGCTTTCCTAAAAAATCACCTTCTTAGAGGAGGCCTAGGAACTTTTGCCCTTTTTAGCGATGCGGGCAAAAGGTTCCAGACTCCGAAAAGAACGGTTATTTTTGCCTTTATTCGATTTTAAATACCTCGGTCATGCCTTTTTCCCAAGATGGGCCAATAGCTTCGGTTTTCCAAAAAGGCTCATGGGCTAACTCATCAGGCCTTAAGTACAATCCATTTTGATCCTTTTTTAACTTAATATTTTGAACAGCAAAACCTCTTGGAAGCTCACCAAAAGCACTATTACCTACAATCAGGTTGTCTTTAAATTCAATTTCTACCTTGTTATCATTCCATTTTAGCGGTTCATGTTCGGTTACAATTACATTTTTTGAGAAAATGGTGTTTAATGGTGGCAAATACCTGCCTGGATTATAACCAGCACTTATTGAAAAGGGTTCAGTAGCGTTAATGATCAGGTTGTTGATGATACTTGCGTTTTTAACCTGCCAGTGGCTTTTAAGTTCCGGATTTGGTAATCCGGCCATAATAGAAATTGCTGCGCTAACACTCTTTCCTGTAATACCTTGCAGGTAATTGTCGTGCACGTTATGCCCTTCGGCAATTATCCTTATTCCGCCTGTACCTGGTTTATTGTTGCCTATAAAGTAGTTTCCGTATACTTCTGAGTTATTGCCATGGCGCAGGGTAAGTGTTGCTTTACATTCATAAAACAGGTTGTTGCGGATAATATTTTTGCACGATTTAATAGATACAGCTTCCAATTCTCCGTCGCAATGTTCAAATATGTTGTTTTCAATGATGGTCTTTGAATCATGAAGGGACCAGGTGCTGTTACCTATCCTTAAAGTTTCACCGCCATTACCTCCCAATTCCGGTCTTTCTCCAAAATAGTTATGGTCTATTCTGTGGTAGTTAGGCTTGTCTGACAGCCATACCGTAAGGGTAACCCCCTGATGGCTTTTACCTTTGATAAAGCAATGATCTACCCTGTTATTAAAACCATTCATAGATATCCATCGATAATCAGCTGTTTTATCTGGGTTATTATATTCAACAATAGCAGTATTCGTTAGTCTGCACCATGTTGATTTGGTTGAGAATAGTACTACATCACCCTTGTCGATATATCCATTTGCAAAGGAAAGACCATCCACGACCAGCCATGCACCATCAATTTTAAGCGTAGAATTTCCACTTAGTGTGATACTGCCGGGTGTTGCGCTGGTAAGAGTAACAGGCTGATTTTTGGTGCCTGTTCCTTTAAATACCAATTGCTGATCTTTCCATTCTCCGACTTGCATAATCACCTTATCACCTGGTTTTAAATGTAAAACTTCCAGATCTTTAGCCGATTTTATTTTGTATTCTTTTGCGCTTAAAGCAGAGTTAAATCCCAGAAAAAGGATTAATCCCAGAACTATATTTTTCTTCATTATAATTAATCTAGTGCTCCTGTTTTCATTGCTTCTTTGGGCTTCGTCTGAATTTGATTTCCAACAATACCTTCAAACTCAACCTTTATTACACTTGCAATTGCATCTGGCGCTGCCGAAGGTAGTGCTATGGTTAAAACACCATTTTCTGTAGCGGTTTTCAGCTTGCTTTTTGTGGCTAACAATGTAGCTGAAAGCACTTCATTTTTAAGATTAGGAATAACCAATTTGCCATCTGATGGCCAATTAAATACAGAGAAATAAAGCGTGGTACCTTTGGCTGTTTCTTTTCGGGTACAGCGTCCCCATTCTAGCGGGGGTATCGGACTTGATTTGGTCGCGTAAATCGCTTCGCTATTTACTTTCATCCAATTGCCAATGGCTTTTAATCGTTCTATGCTTTCCTCAGGAAAAGTTCCATCTGGCTTAGGCCCTATGTTCAATAGGTAATTACCACCTTTAGAGGCAATATCGGCAAGGTTTCTGATCAGCGTTTCTGTCGATTTCCATTTGGTATCTGAAGTTCTAAATCCCCAGGTTCCGTTCATGGTCATGCAGGTTTCCCAGTCCATTCCATCCAACTCTGCCTGATTGGGTATTTTTTGTTCAGGAGTTTTGGTATCTCCCGGAAAATTAGGACGTTTTAAACGGTCGTTGGTAATAATCTGAGGTTGTGTTTTTAAGGCATCCTGTAATTTCAACGCTGCTTCATCTGTCATGTTTGTTGGGGTATCCCACCATAGCACCGCTATATCGCCATAATTGGTCATCAGTTCTTTAACCTGAGGTACCGATACCTCATCAATATACTGAGCAAAGGATTTGGTTTCCTGGGCAGGATCCCAATGTCCATGATGAGCTTCAGTGTAAGCGTCGACCTTTGCCGAGTCCGGATTTAACCAGCCTTCAGTCATTACCTTTCTTGCTGCAGATCCTCCTGCGTTATTCCAATCTTGGGCCTGCGAGTAGTAAAAGCCAAGTTTCATTCCTTGCTTTTTACAAGCTTCAGCCAAAGGCTTTAACAGATCTTTACCGTATGGCGTGGCATCAGTTATGTCCCACTTGCTGGCTTTTGAGTTAAACAAGGCAAATCCATCATGATGTTTAGCAGTAATGATGATATATTTCATGCCTGCGTCTTTTGCCATTTTTACCCATGCATCCGGATCGTATTTTACAGGATTAAAACTTTTAGCCATTTCCTGATATTCGGCTACCGGGATTTTAGAACKGTTCATGATCCATTCGGCCCCACCCCTAAGTTGTTCATGACCTTTATAAACCCCTGCAAACTGTGCGTAAACACCCCAGTGAATGAACATTCCAAACTTGGCCTCTCGCCACCATTTCATACGTTCATCTTTAGATAATTGTTTCTGACTGTAGCCTGTTTGTCCCAGAAAGAGAAGCGCTAACGTTATTGAAAATAGTATTCTACGCATGTTATATTTTGATAAATGTAATTGAGCAATACCTAAATTAGGGAGTAATAACTGGTTAATACTCTTTGTTTTTTGCCTATCGTTCAGCCTAATTGGCTTATTTATTTAATGCTTTGTATCTTAAAAGTGCTTCCAGATAATAATAATCTGCATAAGAAATCGGTACATCTACTTCGCTGTTAGATGGCTTTGAACCTGTACTGTGTAATAAAATAAAGCCCTTATTCTCTCCTTCAGGTGAAATATACTTTGTGCTTAAACTCTGCAACATGAGATTGGCTTTACTTTTATATAAATTCTTATTGCTGCTATATTTGCTTAATTCGTAAAGACCAGACACAATTACTGCAGCAGCAGAAGCATCTCGAGGCTCATTAGGTATACCAGGGGCATCAAAGTCCCAGTAAGGCACCAGGTCTTTTGGCATGTTTTTGTGATTAAGAATAAAGGCTGTAACATGCTCTGCCTGATTTAAATATGCTGGATCTTTTGTATAGCGATAACACATAGTATAACCATACAGCGCCCATGCCTGCCCTCTTGCCCATGCCGATTCATGACTATATCCCTGATGGGTATTCTTTTTTAAAACCGCCCCTGTGTTTGGATCATAATCGATAACATGATAAGAGCTATAATCTGCACGGAAATGATTCTTCATCGTAGTGTTGGCATGGCTCACAGCAATTTTATAGAATGATGAATCACCCGTAAGCTTAGTTGCTTCAAAAAGCAGTTCCAGATTCATCATATTGTCTATAATTACCGGGTTCACCCACTTATCCGTACTATGATCCCATGATCGGATCACTCCAGTTTTAGGATTAAATCTTTTACTCAATGTCTGCGCAGATTCGATAATTACTTCTTTGTAGTGTGGATCTTTGGTAAGCCTGTATCCGGTTCCGATACTGCAGTACACTTTAAACCCCATATCGTGGGTTACGCCATTTAGCTTTTCCTTTTCTATGTCAGCAGAAAATTTCTTTGCCTGTGTCAGCCAGTTTTCTTTACCTGTATATTCGTATAAAAACCATAGTTCTCCTGGGAAAAAACCGCTTGTCCAGTCTTTGGAGGCTACCAGTTTTAAATTGCCATGATCTAACGTTCTGGGCGAAACCAGTTCGGATTTACCGGAAGCTGCCTTTGCCTGATCTACTTCTTTAAGCATCAACTCTGTTTGTTGCGATGCCTGCTCAAATGCCTTTTTTACATTGATCTTTTGCGCAAGGGATGGTAATTGAAAAACAGATAAAATAAGTGCGGTAGAAATATATTTATTCATGATTGGGTAATGCTTTATAGGTTTTATTGAATAGGAATTAGCTGTACCTCTAACAGTTTCATTAGCTCAGCTCCTTTAATTTGTGTTGGTTTAATGGTAAGCAGTTGTATACCCACCGACGCCGAAATAACACCTGCATCCTGTGAGGTTACCATTCCATCGGCCGGAGGAACTACGGATGTGTTAATTTTAGTAGTTCCCAATTGGATTTCATAAGCAGCTCCAGAAGTTGAGCCTGCAATATATTTAACTACTACTTTATATTTGGCTGCTTGAAGTGATTTTAAGGTCCACGATAGGTATTGGTCCTTTAGCCTCCACCCATCCACATAATAGCGGTCTGCTTTACCATCGCCAAAAGTAAATTTCTTACCATGCAGTTGGGCATCAAAAGCAAGCAGTCTGTTGGTAGTGTTTTTTACTAACCGTCTTACCGTATCGGCAAGTATATTGCCTTTTACTTCCAGTACAACAACAGCATCAATAGCATCTGGCACTTTTTGAGGCAAAGTGACTACAGCATCTTCAGGCGTTAAGCGTTTGATTATCAATTTCTTTTCCGAAGGATCCGCCAAAAGATAAGCGTTACTTACATTGCTCTTTAAGCCTCCAACAAGCAGATTACCATCCGCTGGCCAGTCAAATACATGAAGGTAAAGCAGGTTAGCTTTCTGAGTAATAACACCCCATGCAGGGATAGGTAAGGCTGAACGTTTTGTGCCTTTAATGCTGGCTGAATTGGTTTTCATCCAGGTTCCTATTTCATCTAATATCCTGATATCTTTTTCATCAAAACTACCATCGCCTTTTGGACCAATATTCATTAAAAGATTACCACCCCTTGAAGCACTGGTTGCCAGAAGTTGTATAAAGAATTTAGGAGATTTATGACTGTTGTCGTGTTTTGAGTAACCATACGACTCATTCGTTGTTGGAATTGCCTCTGAGTCGCCTTCTACCGTTCTCAGTTCGGCTGGCCTATCGCCCGTGTTTAGGTAATCGCCAAAGTTGCCGTAATTACTTCTTGCAAGTCTGCCGTTGACAACGATATTTGGATCTGTTTCACGGATGGCTTCCAGTATCCTCAGATTTTCAGAAAGCGGTAGTTTATGTGGGGTATCAAACCAAAGTATATCGGGATGATACTTGTTAATTAACTCTTTTATTTGAGGAATGGMCTTTTGATCTACATATTTCACAGCTTTAGGAAGCCATTCCGGGTGACTATCGAACCAGTTTGCACCACCCAATAATTTATCACCTCCGGGATTTTGGTATTCCCAGTCGTTTCCGGGTGCATCGGGATGTTCCCAGTCAAAAGCATGAGAATAATAAAATCCAAACTTCATGTTGTACTTTTTAGCTGCTGCTGCCAGTTCCGCCATTGGATCTCTCTTAAACGGTGTTTGTTGCATTACATTAAAATCGAACACTTTACTGTCATACATTGCAAAGCCATCGTGATGTTTAGCGGTAATGATAAAGTACCCCACACCAGCATTCTTTGCTTTTAAAATCCATTCTTCGGCATTAAATTTTAATGGGTTAAATTCATGTGCCAGATCAAGATATGCGGCCCTTGTGATCTTTTCTTTCCGCATCAAATGTTCCGAATAGCCATTTACTTTTTTGCCTTTCCACTCTCCCGCAGGGTTTGAGTAAAGTCCCCAATGAATGAACATTCCAAAGCGTGCCTCTCGCCACCACGCGATGCGCTGATCGTGCGTTTTCATAGATTTGCGCCACCATCCTGCTGTTGCTGCATCTATGGCTTTCTGATCTCTTTGCAAGGCCTGATTAAACATGTTTACATCTTCATCTCCCGAAACCTGACTCTGTGCGGTGCTGCACAATAGCAGAAGTAATAGAAATAAAGAAATGTTTTTATAGTTTAGTTTAGCCATATCAAAGGATTTCTTACCGGTAGGTTTCTGATTACTTCTTCTACTTTTGGGTCATGCTCCAGCTTTAACCAGGTGTTTAACCATTCTGTTTTATGAAATGCCTGTGCTCCAAATATCAAAGCTGGCTGTGCAACGGGCCAGTTTTCCCAATACATCACATCAGGTTTTAAAGTCCACTTGCTTTTATCAGCCAGGTAAGGATAAAGATAGCTAATCCCCTTCTCAATAGATTTCCCGTCAACCGTCTTATACTCCCATAAATTATCGGTTTTAGTAGAAAGTATCTGGCAAAGCGTAGTCATGGCATCTAAATTAAAAATGGAATAACCATAAGGTTTTGTTCTCGACAGTTCTCTCGGAAAGCTTCCATCTACCGCCATTTGATCTGGCAACAACACTGTTTTATACCTTTCTTTGCAAAAGTTAAGCAATTTCTCATCCCCTGTAAGTTTAGCAAAGGATGCGACCTGCATGGTAAAGCAGGTTCCATGATTGTTCTGAGCATTCATTTCTGCTTTGCCATAAGGATGGCTCATTAACCAGCCCAGGTATTCTGTAAACCATTTTCTGGTTCCCGATAAAACCTTTGGATCTAGTACCTGTTGCATCACTATAACACCTTGTGCAACCTCTAATAGTTGTATGGTATCAATTATTCCTATCCCTCTGCCTGTAAACCTGCCTTTAATTGCCTGTGCATATTGCAGGTTTGCATTCATTAAAGTAGCAGCATTTATAAACCAGGCTTCTAAATGAACCATTGCCTGCTTTACATATTTATCATCTCCTGTTATTTTATAAGCAGATGCAAGTGCTCCAATGATTTTGCTGAACCGGATCATCGCCAACCGATGGGCAACAAAATTATCCGGATTGGTCATCCCATCTTTTTGAATATAAGGCGCGTTTGCATCTTTAGGATCAGGCCACCAGTAGTCGCCCTCCGAATAGAAGTCGTGCTTACCACCTGCACTTCTTAAGGAAGTTTCGGCTGTAACGGTAACCGGTTCTTGCTGCATAGCCCAGTTGGCCTGCTCCATTATCTGCGTTTTTAACACATTAACAGGCGCTTTTTTTATGGATGAACACGATTGCTGCACCATCATTACCACTATGGCTGTAAAGAAGATAAGTACGAATTTTCTAATCATTGCTGCTAATTGGTCATTGCTTTAAAAGTTACTTTATCAATTGTATTTGGCTTTCCGTTTTCGGCTTTAGATATACTTGTTTTCAGTTTACCACCTGCTGTTTTAGAGATGCTGATCTCTCTAAAGCTATACCCTCCTTTTTCATAATTAAAGGTCTCACCATCATCATCATAAAGCTGATATTTTGCAGGCTTGCTACCATAATACCTGATTTCCAGATTTACTTTTTCGTTAGGTTTTGGTGCATGTAGTAAGGCCGGYCCCATTGGGATAATGCCACCGTCTTTAACATATACAGGTATTTTATCCAGTCCTGGTGTAACAGTGATCACCTCTCCATCACCCGCATATTTACCGGTATAAAAATCGAACCATTTGCCTTTAGGAAATATTACTGTGCGCGTTTGCTTTCCGGTAAACATAGGAGCAACTAACAGATACTCGCCTGCCATGTACTGATCTTTAACCTCTTTACTCACTGCCTCTACATAAGGATTATCTTCAAGATTGGTGCTTTTTACTTCTTTTTTAACATCAGATTGATAACCTTCCTCCAGGTTCATTGCCCTAAACGGAGGGATTCCCTGAAAGTGGTATTTCGCAAACTCGCTGTACCAGTAAGGCATCATTTGCATACGCAAAATTGCCATGTCTTTCACTTGCTGTTCTACTTCCGGGTACGACCACGGTTTTGTACCGCTAGACCACGCATTGATCATTGCCATTGGCGAGAAAACTACCGACTGCATACGACGCAACCATTCCTCTCCGGTTTTAGATGCCCTCGCTTCGGGAGTCCACAATACCCCAGCAAAACTGCTGTTTATTAAAGCGGTAATAAAATCTTCATGGTTATAGTAATCGTTATAAATTACATAAGGCAATGAACTGCCACCACCATTAGAAGCCCGTACCAATCCATAAGTACGTTGGTTACGCTCATGATATAAGGCAGCGCTGTAGCGCTGAATAAGCAGGCCATAGGTTTGGCGCAATTGCTCTGCACTTTTACCCGATGGGAATATCGTTACATCAGGCCATAAATAATGGTCATAGCCATCTACCTCATCAAATTTATATCCGCTTATGCCAATATCTACCTGGCTCTTTTTAAGCTGTCCGAAGAAAATATCGCGGGCCTCGGGCATGGTTAGATCAGGAACTGCCCCAACCCAAACCGTATGGTCAGCAGTATAGGGTTTAATTGTCTTATAAATCGACGCTTCCGGCGATACATAAGGGTTAGTCCACAGGTTAAGTCTGATGCCTTTACCCAGCATCTCTTTTACAAAAGCAGCAGGTTCTGGATAGCGCTTAGTATCCCACTCAAATGTGCATGGGTAGGCTCTGCTTTGCCATCCCGGCTCCAGTCCGATAAAATCTAACGGAAAGCCTTTGTCCTGAAATGCTTTAGCTTCGTCTTCCACATCCTTAGAAGTAAACAAGGTTTTAACCCGCTGTGTAAAACCTAAACCCCAACGTGGTGGCAACACACCACCTCCATTAAGCAGGTTATACCTACGAACGGCATCTAATGGTTTTGGGCCTGCAAAAACATAAAACTCTACACCTTCTGCAGGAACAAGTATCTCTACACCATCAGAATAAGGGCGGGCCGACCAGCTTTTATCTGTATTACGATCTTTGGCTTCAGGCACGTTGGCACCATCTCTTTTAACCGAGGAACCTGCAAATACTTTTAAATAACGTGCTGAATTTACAAAAACGCCGTATCCATTAGATGAAACGTAAAATGGCGTTGGTGCATGGGTGCGTCCATTGTCTTTACCTCCATAATGATCTACATGGAGTTCAAGGATTTTACCGCGCTGGTGCACCGTTTGGAAGTTTAATCCAAAGCCATAAAGCTGCTCTTTTTTATCTAATGGAAAGCGCAGATAGGTTTTACCATCTGATAGTTTTCCGGTGATTTCGCTTTTTTCAAATGGGAATGGTGCATCACCCATGTTTTTTAGTCCATCAGCAGATGGTGTAGCACCTGAAGCAGTTAATAGGTTATAAGCCTCTGGTTTCCCGACACTGCCTTTCCATACACCTGGAGCCACTACTTCCCATTTAATATCCTGTGCGGCAAGATCAGTAGTTAAAAGTAAGAGCAACAGATACATCGGGTATTTAAATATTTTGTTCATGAAGGCAATTTTATAGGGTAATTATTTTATAGGTTTTTCCTTTTTCTGTTTTAAAATCAACTATATAGCCTTGCTGTACCGGAACAGATTGCAAAGCAGATTTAGCATTGTTCTTATATTGCGGTTTGTACGGTAGTTGTGTAAGTAGATTTGGGTTTGATCCGTTCACATGCTGTGCATCTGCTTCCACCACCTTTACTTTTTGCAAGGTTCTTAGGCGGCAGTTACCACCAATTTCCGACTTTATAAGTGCTTGTGCAAGCTTTCCGTTCTTCCAATCAAGGTTTACAACAAAATTGCCCCTGGCTTTAATTCCTTTTATGCTCCCTTCTTTCCAGGCATCTGGTAAGGCTGGCAATAAGCTTAGCATCCCGTCCTGACTTTGTAAAAGCATTTCGGTCATGCCTGCCGTTGCACCAAAGTTTCCATCAATCTGAAATGGAGGATGTGCATCAAAGAGATTGGGRTAAGTTCCACCTCCGCTCATTTGTTCCTTTTCTTTTGTGGGGTCTATATAGGCAAAAGCATCTTCCAGTATTTTATAGGCATGATTGCCATCCTGTAACCTGGCCCACCAGTTTATTTTCCAGGCCATAGACCATCCTGTGCTTACATCTCCTCTGTATATCATAGATTGTTTTGCAGCGCTCGCCAGTTCAGGTGTTTCAAATACAGAAATCTGATTCCCGGGATATAAGCTAAACAAATGAGAGATGTGTCGATGGGTATCTTTTGGATCATCCCAATCCTGAAACCATTCCTGTAACTGACCATACTGACCAATATGAAACGGATACAGCTTCTCGCGTGCAGCGATCAGCTCTGCTCTAAAATCTGCATCCTCATTTAAGGCTTCCGAGGAAGCAATAATATCTGTAAAAAGCTGTCGCAGAATAGACATATCCATGGTTGAGGCCATAGAGAGCTGATATTCTTTACCTTTTATTTTTACCGTATTTTCAGGAGAGGTAGACGGATTTGTGATTAAATAATTGCTGTTAGGGTCCTTAATGAGCCATTGCAGCATAAACTCGGCAGCTCCTTTCATTAATGGATAAGCGGTATTTTTTAAGAAAACTTTGTCGCCAGTAAATTGGTAATGCTCATATAAATGGGTGCTAAACCAGGCACCACTCATAGGCCATGCAGACCATCTTGGCATCCCCTTAGGGTCTGAATCGTAACCACCTGGAGGGGAGCTCTTAGCCCAAAGATCAGAGTTGTGGTGTACCACCCAGCCCTTGTTTATATTATAATTAACCTTGGCTGTTTTAGCGCCATTTACCGCCAACTCCTTCATAAAATTAAACAGCGGCTCGTGACATTCAGAAAGGTTTGTGTTTTCTGCCAGCCAGTAATTCATCTCGGTATTAATGTTTGTGGTATAATTACTGCCCCAAGGTGGTTGTACCATATCATTCCAGATTCCCTGCAAATTGGAAGGTCGTGAACCTGGTCTGGATGCTGCAATCATTAAATACCTGCCAAACTGATAATACAATGTTTGCAATCCCTGATCGTTTTTGTTCTTTGCATATTGCAGCAAACGCTCATTTGTGGGTTGCTGTTCTGCCGCAGGGTTTGCTTTTAGCTGAAACCCTACTCTTTTAAACAACTGCTGATAATCGGCAACATGCTTAGCTTTTAAATCATTATATGCTTTTGCATAAACCTTGTCCAGATTTGCTTTAGTTTCAACGGAAGGGTCTTTGCCGTTTAAACCGGGAGATTTATCAAAGCCGTTAAAACTCGTGGCCTCTGACAAGTATATCGTCACTGCATTTGCATTGGCTACTTCTACCTGCTGGTTATTGATTTTTACGGTACCCCCTTCATTTTTTACTTTAATACGAATCTCGAAGTTCATCCCCTCTCCCGATTGCTCATCGTATTCTATTTGTTTCGGATCGTAATCTCTGTTTGCTACATATTTTGGTGCCTTCCCTGTAAGGATAAGCCCGTTCTGATCTGCACCATTAACATTAAACCGCAGCTTACTTGCTAACCCGGCTTTAAAGTTTAAAGCACCCGGCTTGCTGGAGGTTATCCTCACCAGTAATGCTTTATCCGGATAACTGGTAAAAACTTCTCTTTTGTAAGTTACCCCATCAATAGTATAATTCACTGCAGAAATGGCGGTATTGATATCCAGTTCTCTTTTGTATGATGTGGTTACACTATCCTTGCGGTTATCCAGAATATAAAGCTCGCCCAATGGTAAATACCTTGCCGAATATGGACCCTGCATCTTTTTCCAAAGTAGGGCAGCCTGATCGTAATTGCCTTCAAAAATTGCTTTACGAACCTGAGGCAAAACCTGCGGACCGTTAACATTGTTGCCAGCATCTGGAAAGCCAGACCAAAGTGTATTGTCGTTTAACTGGATGCGCTCGCGGTTTACGCGACCATAAACCATTGCGCCGGTTTTACCATTGCCTAAAGGCAATGCCTCTTCCCAGGCCTTTGCCGGTTTATTATACCACAATTTAAGGTTATTTGTTTGTGCCTCTGCGCCGATACTCATTAGGATAGCGCCTGATAATAAAGCCTGCTTTAATTTCATTGTACTCATTTAAAGTTCTATAAATGCAGAAGGTATTCCAGTTGCCTTAACACTGGCTACGCTTTTTCCGCCATTTAGTTTTACACTAATAATTGCATGCCCGTTACTTAGCTGCACTTTTCTCGATCCGCTGGAAGTCCCCTGATCGTCTACCAGACTTCCATCTCCAATTAAGCCAAATGTGATGTAATTTGCGGCATCCAGACACAATATACCTTTATCATCAGTCAATTTTACCTGAATTGTTGCAACTCCTTCTTTTTCTGAAACTTTTTCTAATACCATTTTAGCCGGTTTAGTCCATTTTGCAGTCTGGTACTGTTGACTGATCTCATCCGTTATAGTCTTACCATCCTTAGTAGCCACTACTTTAAAGTTATTGGTTCCTTCATTTAGTTTCACCATCCACCTTAAACCCAGCGCCGGGAAGCTTTTAATGTTTCGTTTTTTCTTGCCCAAACTTTTACCGTTCACAAAAAGCTCAGCTTCATCGCAATTAGAATATACTTTAACCATTTTTTCCTCTCCTGCATCTCCCCATCTTACCGGCCATGAATGTCCGTAAATATGTACCATCGGCATTTTTGTCCAATAGGCCTGAAAAACATAGTAAGATTCTTTTTTGGTAAAGTCTCGCTCTACAACCCCTTTTTGATTCACATAAGGAACAGGATTATCCGGACGAATTGGTGTAGAGAAATCTTTAAATGGCCAGTACGCTGTACCTGTTAACCAAGGCATAGATTCCTGCTCTTTTAAATGCCAGTCTATCAGGTTCACAATATAGCTTTCGCTCCAGTCGCCATCCTTAGATACCCTTGCACTACCTCCATATAATGATGCATCACCTTCTCTTTCATCTGCCCCTACGCCTGTTTTAACCAGGCTTAATGCTTTATCCGGACTCTCAGAATGGCGGCCGGCATGACTATCGCCACCCCATTCTACATGCAGAAAATGGTCTACACTTTCAAATTCCTTTTTAGAGGCTTCCTTATACTCCGTATAAATACCACGGTACCAACCTGCCCATATAGAAGGCGAATAAACATCAACAATGTCTTTGCAGAAATCACATCTTCTAATCGCTGTTTTCCTTGATGGATCCAGCTTATGCGAAAGGTCGTTTAACTCTTTCATAAAAGCCCTGATCTTGTCCTTCTCAAATTCAGCAAAATCCCCTGGCCAGTCATTTTCATTGCCAAGCCCCCAGATAATTATTGAGGCATGATTGTAATGCTGCTMAATCATATTGGTCAGCATCCTGCGTGCCTGATCTTTATAAATATCGCCACCTAAACCGCCACGGCACCATGGAATTTCCTCCCATACCAATATTCCCAGGCTGTCGCACAGATCAAGCACTATTCTCGATTGCTGATAATGGCCCAGGCGGATAAAGTTTACGCCCATATCTTTCATCATCATCATTTCCTGCTTTATCATGTCCTCGGTCATTGCCTGCGCTACTCCGGCATGATCTTCGTGCCTGTGCGTTCCTCTTAACAGCATTCTTTTGCCATTCAGCATGAAAGGGCCCTTTTTTACGAACTCGAAATTTCTGAACCCKATCTTTTCCTGGTGAACACTTGTTTCGCTTTTAACGTTCACAATAGTTTCAACGGTGTAAAGATTGGGTTGATCGGTAGACCAGAGTTTTGGGTTTTTAACCACGGTATCCYAAAGCACCTTATCGCCTGTAAAAGCCCTGATTTCCTTTTTCCAGCTCGAGATTACATTACCCTGCGGATCTTTAAGATTAATCTTTACAGAAATTGTATCAATCCCATCCGGGTTTAATAATCTGGCCGCCACCGTTAATCTACCTGAACCGCCTTTTGCATCAACGCTTGCATCGGCAAATACTTTATCTAAAGATACCTGTGGAGTATAAACCAAATTTACATAGCGGTACAAACCACCATATACATTAAAATCGGATAAGCTGGAAGGGATCATTTCCAGATCCCTTGAATTGTCGCAGCGTATTTCTACAGGAATTTTGCCCTTAAATTCCTTTTGAAAGACTTCATTTTTTTTGAAGGCCTCCACCTCATCTGTTATATCAATAGTGAATTCATCGTAGCCGCCAACATGTTCACCTACCTTTTTGTTGTAGATGTAAACCTGTGTTTTTTGTCCGGCACCCTCAAAGTGAAGCAAAGTTCTTCCCTTTTGGTATGGGTTGGCAATTGTTAGCTGTGTACGATACCAGCCTGGCCCCTGATAGTAATTCACATCAGGATCTACCGCATCGGTAGCATTAAAGCAATGCGGTAGCGTAACCTTCTGCCAAAACGGAACACTTTCCGGATTGCCTTCCTTAACTGGCCTTACCGCTTCCCAAACACCTCCCAGATCGCCTTTTAAATATTCCCAGTTTCCGGATAAACGTTGTTTTTGTTGTGCAAATAAGTATTGGTTGCAAATCAGCAATCCTAAAAAGAGTATCAGTCTGTATTTTTTCACTTTTATCAATATAATTTATAGGTATAATCGGTTTCTAAGGACTATTCAGGAATACTTGTGGTTAATACTCCCCCAATTACATGTATGGAGCCATTTGTTGCCTGTATGCTGCTGGTTCTAACATTCAATACCTCATTTAACACAATCGGATAATCAGAGGTATTAGATGGCGATGAATTAAGCACCTTAATGGTCATAATTGAATTAGGGTTAGGCAAAAAAACACTGGTTGATGTAATACCCACCGGTAACTGATTCCAGTAGCCTTTTGGTGCCAGTGTATTGCCTTCTATTGTTTGAAGCGCAGGAATGGTAAAGTGATCATGCTGTCCCTCCACAATAAGATACAAGAGGTAGTTTTTAACAAACTCTTTAGGATAATCGTCCCATTTTGTCGCAACTTTATTATTTATTTTATAGGTACCCCAAAAGTTGGTACCAGTAACAGCACCGTTATTTAGCAGTATAAATGTTCTGTTCGGCTTTTTGTATTCATTTGTATCTATCCCGGAATACTCAATAGCTTCCATCATCCTGTCAAATATCCTTGCCTCGCTATTAGCCCCTCTGGATCTGTCCTTTAGGTATTGCCATGTACTCTTATAGATCTTTGGGTCTACAGTATGCGGAACCCTGTCGTAGTTTTCCTGCAAGTCCAGCCCTGCAAGAGAACATCCCGAAATTAAAGTAGCAACAGTGGCTACCGTTAATATATTTCTAAATAAATTCTTCATTTTCCTGATCATTAATTGTAAGTTGGATTTTGAACTAATTGCCTGTTGTCTTCCAGAACAAAGCGGTTTATCGGCCACAACAGTTTTTCTTTCAACGGCCCAAAACCACCGGTTGCAGGCACTCCACCTTGCAGCCTGGTAAGTCTTCTGTTAATTACAGGATCCATTATTTTGTTCACATGGTTAGTACGAACCAGGTCAAACCATCTTTTACCTTCTCCAAAAAGCTCATATCTTCTTTCCTGAAGGATGGTATCTTCCATAGCAGTTTCATTTGCAACCGAAGGATCATCAGCAGACAGCGCGGCCAAACCAGCACGCACCCTAATAAAATTCAGGTATTTCAAGGCTCCTGCACGGTCGCCCGTTTTATTTAGCGCTTCAGCATAAGAAAGATAAACATCACCTAAACGGTACATCACCAGGTAAACATTGTACTCTTTAGCAGGCTTGCCACCTCCCGGGAAACCAGAACCCGGAACATCATAATATTTAAGTAACCTATCGAAATGTGCCAGCGTTTTCAAAGTATCAAGTGTTTTAGTCACTCTGGTATCAGCTTTATTCAGTTTCCAATCGTTGTGAATTACTGAATCCAGTCGAATGGTAGTGTTAGACTCTCCTATTGAAACTGGAATGCACGCGCAACCGTTATTTAAGTTATCCCAGTAAATGCTCCAGATCGCCTCTTTAGAACCTGTTGGATCAAGAAACAATTTCGGTTTCCAATCTGCCTGGCTCTCAAGATCTGTGATCTCATTACCACCATACACCTTGCCCGAAGGTGCTTTTGCTGCAAAAACTCTTTTGATCCACATTATTGCATTCTCATAATCCTGAGGCTGGTTATTTGCACCTGCGTTCCACATGTAAGCATCTGCTGCAATTGCAGCTATACCAGCCTCACCGATTAACCATACATTAGGCGTTTGAAGTTTCTGCGTTAATGAATATGCTTTTWCCAGATCAGCAAGAATAATCTCCTTCATGATCTTATCCTTAGATTCTCTTGGCCTCTCATCTTCCTGTGAAAAATCATCATATGGTTCAGTCCATATTGGTGCATCTCCCCAGAGCCTGATGATATAGAAATAGCACATTGCCCTCATTGCATAACATTCTGCCAAATTCTTATCCCTTATTGCCGGAGTAATCTGGTTATCTAAAGAAGCCGCTTGTGGAATGTATTTGATTGCGGTGTTTGCTCTTCCAATAGTTCTGTACAGCTCGGCCCACGATGACTGTGCATTTCCCGAGGTAAGGTTGTTTAATGAAAGCTCCTGCATGGTAATGTTGTTATAACCAGGATGCAAATCAAAATTATCTGATCKGGCCTCTCCCCAATAATGGTACTTACCGCTAAAATTTGCCCCCGTACCTGTCATTACCTGCTGAAAGGATCCGTAAACACCGGCCATAGCAGCATTTACATCTTTTAATGATTTAAAATAATTCTTGGCAGACACCTGTGTTAATGGTTCTTCGGTAAGGAACTTTTTGCAGCTGCCTAAAAAAAGAACTACACTAAATACCGCACTTATATATAATATTTTCTTCATGATTTCTGATTTTAAAATGTAAGGTTAACGCCCAAACCGAATTCTCTTATTTTAGGGTATCGACCAGAATCATTACCCGGTTGTAGCTGATTTGAGGTACTGAACTCGGGATCAAACAAGCTGTAATTTGTCCAGGTTAAAAGGTTCTGTCCAAAAACATAAACCGTTGCCGATTTCATTTTAGCCTTTGCGGCTATTTTAGGATCAAGCGTAAAGGCCAATCTGGCACTGCTTAACCTGATAAATGCGCCATCTTCCAGATAAAGACTGTTTTGTTCATAACGCATGTTTCCTCTTGTATCCTTGCGTGATGCCATAGGATATTTGGTTACATCACCTTGCTTATACCATGAAGTAAGTGCAGCATCCGGTGTTGGCGGAGAATAAGTAGAGTTAAATCGGTTCTGGTCAGCAGCTACCCTGTTATAGATTTTATTACCGAACTGACCATTAAACAAGAAGCTCAATGAAAATCTCTTGTATCTAAAGGTATTACTTAGTCCGAAATAATAAGTTGGCAAACCATTTCCGGCAATGATCTTATCATTGTCGTCAATATTTCCGTCATTATTAGCATCAAACCACTCAGTGTCACCACCTTGCAGTTTTACATTGTTATAATATTTACTTTTAACAGTTCCGGTGTATGGTTGCCCATCTAAAGTATATCCTCCAAAACTGGTCACTGTGCTACCATCTTCACTAACCACCACGTTTATAGGAGTAAGTCTTTTACCTTCGGGTGTATATGCATTTGACACATCGTATTGGTAAACACCAAGATTCTTAAAAATAAAGAAGTCACCGATTTTACCACCTTCCTGTAYCAGCCATTTATTACCCGATAAAAATGCAGTACCATCAGCAAGTTTCTTCACTCTTGCTTTAGGGAATGTAATGTTTGCATTTACGTCCCAGCCAAACTTCTCGGTTTTAATTGGAGTGCCCACAACGGTAAATTCCAGACCTGTATTTTCTATGGTACCTAAATTTACTGCAACCTGAGTTTTTCCTGTTTCTTTAGCCAGCTCGCTCTGATAAAGCAGGTCTTTCGTGGTTTTGTTATAGTACTCTGCTGTAAAAGTTAACCTTCCTTTGATCATGGTAAGGTCTATTCCATAATTGGCAGATGTAGCTGTTTCCCATTGGATAAGCGAATTTCCTAAAACCACATTCTCTGCTGCTCCGCTTAACCCGTTATAATAGTTACCGCCAAAATTTATGGTAGTATACGATTGATAATCGCCGATAGCATCATTTCCCGCTGACCCATAACTATATCTTAACTTTGCATCATCCAGAAAACTTTTGCTCCAATCCATAAATTTCTCATCAGAGAATCGCCATGCGGCCGACATAGATATAAAATTTCCCCATTTGTTATTTTCTCCAAATCTTGAAGATCCGTCTCTGCGGATAGTTCCCTGAACAATATATCTTCCTTTATAGCTATATGATCCCCTTGCCAGCAATGATACATTTGAATTTGCTGTCGCAAATGTTCCCGTATTTGTAGGGTCAATTATCCCCACATTCGAAGTAAAAATATCGTCACTCAACAACTCCTCTACCCTGATTCTATACTCATCCCTACGTCTTCTATCGGCAGTAAAACCAGCTACACCAGTTACTGTATGGTCTTTGCCAAAAGTTTTGTTGTAGTTCATATAGGTCTGACTTTCCCAATAAACCTTTCTTTCTGTTGATCCTGTTCCTGTAGAAAATGCAGCATTGTTTATAATAGCCGGAGTTACATTTCTACTGTTTTGATTATCGAGTTGAGCATTGAACATGGTAGTAA
>NZ_JBFTNT010000065.1:0-19319 GCF_056397585.1 Pedobacter sp. 05L430
GCTTTATATAATAGTGCATACAAAATACTGCAAGACAGAGATGAAGTTAAAGATTTAGTTCAGGAAGTATTTACCACACTCTGGAACAGGAGATCGGATTTCACTTTAAATACAAATCTTGCCGGATACTTGTATGTTGCAGTTCGTAACAAGGCACTAAAGACTATCTCCCACCAACAAGTTAAATCAAAATATTCAACGCTCTTACAACAGAACGCTACAACTGAAACGCAGATAGTTACAGACTATGCAATTAGAGAAAAACAACTTGTAGAAATCATTGATAGCCATATCAATGAGCTTCCTGCCAAAATGCGACAGATACTGAATATGAGCCGAAAATCTTACCTCACTCATAAAGAGATAGCCAATGAGCTAGACCTATCGGAGAGTACAGTAAAAAAACAGGTAAACAATGCTCTGAAAATTTTAAGACTTAAACTAGAGGCCTTTCTTGTGCTGTTTACATTGCTAATATTAATGCTTCTTTAAGCCTTCCCAAATAAATTTTCATTTTTTTCTACGCCCTGAACATTTCTTAAAGGTCTTTAGATTAATAAGGACAATTATACGATCCGTCAGCATGGAAAAAAAGAAAATAGAAGAGCTACTAAATAGATATCAGACAGGGGAATGCACTGAGGAAGAAATAGCCTGGATAGAATCTGTTTACAATAAAATTCAAAAAGAAACTAAAGTTGAACTGACAGAAGATATCATAAAAAAAGACCTTTATGATGTTTACCAAGCCTTACCACAGCCACATAAAACAAGAACTATATACCTATGGCAGCGGATTGCAGCCTCTGTGATCCTTGTATTATCAGCATCTGCTGCCATGTATTTCTATTTCAAAAAGCCTGCCCCTGCTAATTATGTAGTACAGGCTCCAGCAAAAACCGATCAAAAGAATTTCGCGACAGGTATCAATAAAACCTTCCTGACGTTAACAGATGGTTCTAAAATATATCTGGAAACTGCGCCAATTGGAAAAATAACCGATCAGGGAGGCGTGAGAATTACCAAAATCAAAGAGGGAGTAATTTCGTACGCTCAAATTTCTAATCAAGTCAACCTGGTAAATCCCAAAAACACAAATATCATAACAACTTCAAAAGGCGGACAATATCAAATTATCCTTCCTGATGGTTCGCATGTTTGGTTAAATGCACTTTCATCCTTAAAATTCCCAATCTCCTTTAACGGAAAAAAAAGAGAAGTAGAACTAAAAGGAGAAGGATATTTTGAGGTTGCAAAAAATAAAATCCACCCATTTAATGTATTAACCCAAGATCAGGAAGTAGAGGTACTCGGAACTCATTTCAATATCAATAGTTATGAAGACGAACCCACAACTGAAACAACACTATTAGAAGGAAGCGTAAGGATCCTACAGCTTAAAAGCAACAAATCAGCACTACTTAAACCAGGTCAACAGTCTCACCTAAAAGGCAACGGCGCTATACAAGTTAATAGTGTTAAAACTGAAAGCGTTATTGCCTGGAAAAACGGATTATTTCAATTTCAAAATTCCGATATCAGGAATGTGGTTCGCCAACTGGCACGTTGGTACGATGTTGATTTCGAGTTTAAAGGCCCAATACCAGTTATCAAACTTTGGGGTGAAATCCATAGAAACACAGATGTATTAAACGCCTTAGAAATCTTAAGTTACTTCGATCTGAAGTATACCATTGTAAACGCGCAAAACAGAAAAAAAATAATTATAACCAAATAGAAATCTTAAATAACCAATGAAAAGGTTTAACATATAAAAACCTTTAATTATCCCTTTTCCGAAAATCGGAACCGCAGTTTTTTACTACTAACCAAGTATTAACTTAATCCAAATGAAGCTAAACCAGTATGAAACGGTATTTACTATACCACTACTTAAATTTTCAGTAAATTTTAGTGCTACCTTAACAATTCTCTTTCTTTTACTCACTTGTTTGCAAGTATCTGCAAAACCAGTACAAAGAATTACTATATCCAAAAAGAACTCACCAATAGTACAGATTTTTGAGGCTATTAAACAACAATCTGGATATTCCGTAGTTTACAATAGCGATGATCTAAAAGAAAGAAATGTCAGTTTAAATGTAAAAAACTCTACAGTTGAAGAGACAATGGAGGAAAGTCTTAAGGACAGTCCGTTTGCATTTAAAATCTTAAATAAAAACATCCTTATCAAAAAGAAGGATGAGCCATCCGTATTTTCTCCTTCAACAACTAAACCTCAGGCTAAAGAAATAAAAGGAAAAGTTGTAGATAAGCAGAATATCTCTATACCGGGTGTAAGTATTAAATTAAAAGGAACGTCCATTGGAACAGTTACAAATGGAGAAGGACTATATGCCATTTCAATACCAGAAAATACTGGCACCCTTGTTTTTAGCATGGTTGGATATACGACCAAAGAAGTAACCATTGGCAGTGATCAGACTATAAACGTAATCCTGCTAGAAGAAACCTCGGCACTTAACGAAGTGGTGGTTATAGGATATGGCACCCAGAAAAAATCAGACGTTACTACCGCCGTATCATCTGTGTCAGCAGAAAGCATAAAAGAGCGACCTGCTTTAAACTTTGGCGAGGCCATTGCCGGTCAAATGGCCGGAGTTCAGGTTCAGCAAACTGGCGGTGCCCCTGGCGGGGAAGGACTAGCCATAAGAGTTAGAGGAGTTGGCTCAATTACCCAATCCAATGATCCTTTATATGTTGTAGATGGCTATCCAATGGAAGGTAATGCATTCAGACTATTGAACACCTCAGATATTGAAAGTATTCAGGTTTTAAAAGAYGCMTCTTCWACWGCCATTTATGGTTCAAGAGGTGCAAACGGTGTTGTTATTGTAACCACTAAGAAGGGCAAAGTTGGCCCGCCAACAATAAATGCCAACACTTTTATAGGATTTCAGGAACTGGGCAAAGAAGTAGAAATGATGAACAGGGATCAATATATCCAGTGGTTTATTGATGGTAGAAACCAGGCTTGGTTAGATGCACAAATTATCACATCAGATCCAAACCAACAACCCCATTCCATTACAGACCCCAACTCACGTCGTAGTCTGTACTCTGGTGCAAGCACTCAATATATGATACCAGATGGTACGGGAGGATATAAATACAACTTTCTGGACCCAGCCTCTGTAGCACAAATGCCCGACAACAATTGGCAAGATCTTTTATACAGAAAAGCTTTAACTCAAAAAAGTGAACTATCGGTTTCTGGAGGAACAGAACATACTCAATATATGTTTTCCGGAAGTTATGCCAAGCAGGAAGGTATAGTTCTAGGCACAAACTATGACCGCTTTAATTTTCGCTCAGCCATCAACTCTAAGGTTACCAAGAGTCTGAGCCTTGGCATGAATATGTTGGCCTTCTCAGCAAAAGGCAGAGAGCAGGAAAGCGGCAAATACTCTCCGGTAATGTTTGCACTGCAATTGCCCCCAATCTTTCCGGTAAGGAATGATGATGGAACATACGGTTCGATGGTTCGAAATCCGGAAATACTTGCCGGCGATGTTGCAAGCCCAATCGGTGTAGCAGAGCAGGTTCAAAATTCCAGAAATCGATATGGTTGGCTGGGGACTGTTTTTGCTGAATGGGAAATCATTAAGGATCTAAAATATAAGATCAATATTAATGGTGGAATTCAGGACAACCAGCAAAAGATCTTTGAAGCTTCTTTTATAGATTTTGATGCTTCTAAAGGTCCGCGCCCAGCTAAAGGTATAAATCAGCGTGCATCAGATTTCGACTGGGTAATTGAAAACACCTTAAACTACTCCCGTACTTTTTCTGATAAGCACGTATTATCTGCCCTTGTAGGTTATACCACTCAAAAACATAATCTGAAAAATATGTACGGCGAAGCCCGTGGCTTTGCCAACGACCAGATTACAACCCTCAATGCAGGCACTATGTATGCCTTATCTAGTGATGAGTCAGAATATTCAATGATTTCTTATCTGGGCAGGATCAACTATGCATACGATAATAAATACTTATTTACAGCCACCTTTCGTGGTGATGGTTCTTCCCGTTTTGGTATGAACAAAAAATGGGGAACCTTCCCTTCTCTGTCTGCAGGGTGGAAAATTTCTGAAGAGAAATTTATGGAGAACATTAAAGCCATAAGCGATCTTAAGATTCGTGCAGGCTTTGGTATTTCAGGAAACAACAGAATTGGCGATTATTCTGCTATTGGTCTTCTAACTTCAGGCTTCTATCCAACCGGAGGAACACTTCAAAATACTACCAACCCAAGCACAATGTCGAACGTTGATCTTGGATGGGAAAAAACAAGACAATATAACCTTGGATTTGAACTTGGCTTAATAAATGACAGGATAAGAATTGAAGGTGATTTTTACGACAGCCAGTCTATTGACCTTTTATTAAATGTTCCTGTACCGGTAATTACAGGATATTCTACCCAAATTCAAAATATCGGAAAAGTGCAGAACAGGGGTATGGAATTCCTGGTTACGACCAGAAACCTTCTGGGTGACTTTAAGTGGAATACCAACTTTAACATTTCATTTAATAAAAACAAAGTATTGGAAGTTGGAGCAGATAACCGTCCTATTTATGGCAGCGCTCCTAATGCAAATAATGCGTTCATTACAACTGTTGGCTCTCCTATTGCAAGTTTTTATGGATACAAATATGAAGGCGTGTTCCTTACCCAGGATGAATTAAACAAATATCCGCACTTAAGTGCAGATAAAATAGGCGATGGCAGATACGCTGATATCAATAAGGATGGTATTCTAGACCAAAATGATAAAACGATTTTGGGCAACAATAATCCCGATTTTACCACCKGTCTAACCAATAACTTTTCATATAAAAACTTCTCTTTGGGAGTTCAGTTTACTGCATCATATGGAGCAGAATTATTTAGTTTCTATAAAAGAATGGTTGGAATATATCATGGTGATAGAAATGGGATGATAGAACAGATTGGTAGATGGAGATCTACAGACGATCCAGGAGATGGAATTCACTTCAAAGCAACGAGAACTCCTTCGGGTTGGCAAAGAGACCCTTCCTCGGCATGGGTTCAGGACGCATCATATTTAAGACTTAGGAATGTAAATTTTGCATATAATTTCAGTGAAAATTTTACCAAAAAAATAAAGGTAAAGGCTTTAAGTGTATATGTAACCGGAAGCAATTTATTTACAATAACCAATTATACAGGATATGATCCGGAAACGAGCAGCGAAGGTGCCGGACTTACAAAAGGTGGCGATTACTTGGGCTATCCAACTGCAAGGACGTTTATCCTTGGACTTAATTTGACGTTTTAAACATTCATTAATGCTTATATTTTAAATATATGAAAAAGATAAATCTATTATTCGTAGCAGTCTTCTTTCTGGCATCATGCAGTGATGACTTTATTGACCTGAACCCGAAATCAAATTTAAATGCCAATTCATTCTATAAAACACAACAGGACATTAATCAGGCAACCCTTTCTGCTTATGGCAATTTGCGTTCATTATACAATTCAACATATGTGAGGCTTGGCGAAATCCGTTCAGACAACACTACCTATTCCTGGCTGTCGGGAAACCCTGCAAATGAAAAAGGCATAGATGAATTTGCCTCTCCCTTACTTCCTGAAAACAACTTTATAACAGACATGTGGGATGACAGTTATAAAACAATACTAAGATGCAATATTGTTCTTGGTCGCAGCGATGCAGCTACCTTCACTGATGAAAAATTAAGAAGTCAGTATAAAGCAGAAGCCRGTTTCTTAAGAGCGCTTGTTTATTTCTGGCTCAATAGGGCATTTGGAGGGCCAGCTTTAAATGGCCAGCTTTTAGGGGTAATCAAAGCAGACAAAGAACTAAGTCAAACTGAAGCATATGCACTTGGGCGTGCACCATTGCAAGAAATGTATGATTTCATCATTGCAGACCTAAAATATGCCGAAGCTAATCTTCCTCAGTCATACGGAGGCACAGACAAAGGTAGAGTAACCAAGGCCGGAGCCTCAGCATTGCTTGGTAAAGTTTATTTAACCATGGCAGGCTATCCGCTTAATAAAGGAGGCGAATATTACAATCTTGCCAGTCAAAAACTTGCAGAAGTAGTAAATAATTCTGCGTATTCTCTGGTTCCAAGCTATAAAGACCTGTTTGATGTTTCTAAAAAGAACAGTACTGAATCTCTTTTTGAAGTTCAATACATGAAAGGCGCACCAAATGGAGCAACTGGTAGTCCATGGAATAACAATTTCGCTCCAAGATTTTCAGATAAAGAGGTTGTTTTGGTGGGCGACAAGGGTGGTGAGAACTCTCCTACCCAATACATGTCAAATGCTTATGAAACCGGAGATCCCAGGAAATTTGTATCCATGCGAGATGGCTGGATCAATGCTAAAACCGGAGCCTTGCAAACCGAGAAATATGTGCGTAAATACTATGATGTTTCAACAAGCGGTTCAGACAATGGCAACAATTGGATAGAATTACGTCTGGGAGACGTGTACTTACTTTATGCTGAGGCGCTGGCTCGTGGCGGGGGCGACAAGGGAATTGCCCTAACTTATCTAAACAAAATTCGGGAACGGGCAAGAAAAACTCCTGGCGACCCTAATATTCAACCAGCACCGAATTTATTACACGATTATCAATTGAGTGAATTCAGCGGTGATCAGGCTTTCCTGTTAGCAATTGAAAACGAGCGCCGTGTTGAGCTGGCTTTTGAGAATCACCGGTGGTTTGACCTTGTAAGAACAGGACGAGCCAAAGATGTGATGATTGCAGAACAACAGTTTGATGGTTACAATAGCTTTACCTGGAGTGATAATGCATTGACTTATCCTATTCCAATGACAGTGATGCAGTCAAATCCACAAAAAATAATACAAAACAAAGGATATACCCAGATGTAACATGTTTATACATGTTGCATTAATCAACTATCGTTAACAATTGTTTCGCTAAATTTATTTATATGAACTCAAAAATAACCCCGGTGTTACTAGTGATACTCCTTCTTACAGGAGTATCATATGCTCAAAACAAAGACAACTCCCTTACCAAACAGGAAATCAAACAAGGTTGGAAACTCCTTTTTGATGGTCAAAGTCTTAACGGATGGACATCTGTTGGGAAAGATACGCCACCAGCTACAGGATGGAAAATAGAAAATGGCATTTTATCTGCAAAAAAGGAAGGAGAAAAAGGAGGTGGTGATATTTTTACAAAAGATGAATATGCTGATTTTGATCTCTCTGTTGACTTTAAGCTTTCTGAAGGAGGAAATAGTGGAATAAAATATTTCTTCACTAAGTATACTAAAGGAGGTTGGCTCGGATTAGAATACCAGATATTAGATAATGTAAAACACCCTGATGCAAAATTGGGAAGGAATGGCAACCGTTTACAGGCTGGTTTGTATGACATGCTACCTTTAGATGTACCACAGGAGAATAAAACCGGTGAATGGAACCGAGCAAGAATCGTAGCCAAAGGCACTAAAGTAACTCATTACTTAAATGGAAAAAAGACGCTTTCCTTTGACCGCAGCAGTGATTCCTACAAAGAAGCATGGAAGCTAAGTAAGTTTAAAGATTCAGAACCACCGTTTGGTCAGGTAAAAAAAGGGCATATTCTACTTCAAGACCATGGGGATGAAGTTTCATTCAAAAATGTTAAAATCAGAGTTTTATAGAATTCCAAAACAATCAACCAAAAACCAATTATGAGCAACAATTCAAGAAGAGATTTCATAAAAAAAATAGGTATCGGAACAGCAGCTTTATCTGTTGGAAATAGTGTATTCGGAGGAACTGCCTCTGGGTTTAGTGCCAAAAGCTATAGAAATATTATTGGCGCAAATGACAGAATAAACATAGCAACTATCGGCGTTAATAGCCGTGGGAATAGCATGGGAGGTACAATTGCCAAACAAAAAAACACGCAAATAGTTACAGTTTGTGATGTAGATTCAAGAGCCATTCCTAAGGCAATAAACACTATTGTGAAAGCTGGTCAAACAACTCCACCAAAATCTGAAAAAGACCTGCGCAAGGTTCTGGAAGATAAATCTGTTGATGCAATATACACGGCAACTCCTGATCATTGGCATGCACCATTAACCATTATGGCTTGCCAGGCCGGAAAACATGTATATGTTGAAAAGCCATTAAGCCATAATCCAAGAGAGGGTGAAATTGCAGTAGCAGCAGCCAGAAAATACAACAGAATAGTGCAAATGGGCGCCCAACGTCGCTCTGCCCCTACGCTAACCAAAGGAATACAGCTACTCCATGAAGGGATAATTGGCCGCGTATATATGGCAAAAACATGGTATACGAATACCAGGAAAGAAACCTTTTTAAAGCCAGCAAATGTACCCGACTGGCTGGATTATGATTTATGGCAGGGACCAGCACCACGTGTTAATTACAAAGATGGTTTAATCCACTACAACTGGCACTGGTTCTGGAACTGGGGAACCGGCGAAGCGCTAAATAATGGAACGCACGAGGTAGATGTAGCCCGTTGGGGTCTGGGAGTAGATTTTCCGACCCGCGTTAGCTCTTCCGGCGGAAGATATCATTTTAATGATGACTGGGAAACCCCAGACACGCAGGTAGTAACGATAGATTATCCTGGTAAGGTTACCTTGCTTTGGGAAAACAGAAGCTGTAACGGAAGAAAAGTTGAAGGACAGGAAAGAGGAATTATCTTTTATGGTGAAAAAGGAAGCCTGGATACCGGAGATGATGCTTATAAAATATATGATCTTCAAGGAAAGCTAATTCAGGATGTGACACCAAAATCTGGCGGAGAATCTTTAGAGGGAAGAAATACAGCGAGTCCAAGTTTAGGGATGGATAGTTTGCATATGGCAGATTTTCTTGATGCCATCAGAAACAACAGGCGTCCGAACTGTGATGTTGAACTCGGTTACAAAAGCTGTGTAGCCATGCAGTTAGGCAATATATCATGGAGGGTTGGTCGCGACTTAAAAATTGATCCGAAAAACGGTCACATCGTTGGCGACAAAGAAGCTCAGAAACTATGGGGCCGTTCGTACGAAAAGGGATGGGAACCCAAAATCTAAAAATCAATCTTTATGAATATATCCAGGTTGTGCTTCAATATTATATTACTGCAGGGAAT
This sequence comes from Pedobacter sp. 05L430, assembly GCF_056397585.1. Classification (NCBI taxonomy): domain Bacteria; kingdom Pseudomonadati; phylum Bacteroidota; class Sphingobacteriia; order Sphingobacteriales; family Sphingobacteriaceae; genus Pedobacter; species Pedobacter sp. 05L430. The sequence goes on from NZ_JBFTNT010000065.1 coordinate 9,165, forward strand.
ATGCATTTTTGGTGCCTTTGCTCAGCCTCCGAATACCTTAACCAGTCAAGAGAAAGCATTGGGATGGAGTTTGCTTTTTGATGGGAAAACATTTAACGGATGGAAAAAGATAGCTGAAGGAGGATGGGAAATTAAAAACGGAGAGCTGCTTGCTGTAAAACCCGAAAACGGCAAGCAAATGGATATTATAACCAATGCTCAATTCGACAACTTTGAACTTTTCTTTGAATTTAAAATCTCAAAAGAAACAAACAGTGGGGTTAAATATCTGGTAACAAATGATTATGAAGCACAAAAAGGTACTTTCTTAGGTCTTGAATATCAAATATTAGATGAAATGAACTTTAAATATCCAGAGCGCGGTGAACTTCGCTCACTGGCATCATTGTATGATCTGATATCTGCTGATAAGAAAAATCCCGCATTGCTTGAACACTGGAATATAGCCAGAATCATTGTAAACAAGAATCATATTCAGCATTGGTTAAATGGGCGCAAAGTTGTAGATTATGACAGGAGCACAGAATCTTTTAAATCATTAATAGAGAAAAGCAAGTATAAATCCCTTAAAAATTTCGGACAATCAAAAAAGGGACATATTCTTTTGCAGAATGAAGGTTCACCTATTGCGTTCCGTAGTATAAAGATCAAGTGGCTTTAACCAGATGTTAAAGCCACTTTACACCTTTCATTCTTAAGTGTAACCAAACAACTCTCATTATTGTAGCTTTCTCTTAAACTGGCTTCATTCTTTTTATATTCAGTTTTAAGATTCTTTCTATTTAACCCCTGTGCAAATCGCCTAACATCATCTTCACTTTTCAAGATCAATCCCGGTACCTGCTTAGGTTTATTGTCATCTCCTATTGCTACCATAGTAAAGTAGCTGGTATTGGTATGCTTAATTACATGCGTTCTCAAATTTTCTGAAACAACTCTTATTCCTATTATCATGGAGGTGTTACCAACGTAGTTTACTGATGCCATCAAAGAAACCAATTCTCCAACTTCAACTGGCGCCAAAAAATCAACCACATCAATTGATGCTGTGATACAGTAGCCATCAGAATGTTTTGCCGCACATACGTAAGCAACTTTATCCATTAAGCTTAAAATAATACCTCCATGTATTTTTCCTCCAAAATTAGAGTAAGAAGGAATCATAAGTTCAGTAAGAGTGGTTTGAGAGTATTCTACTGGTTTAAAATCTAACATAAATGGGTCTTTTGACACGCAATTTAGTTTTTTATCACAAAATAGCATCAAAAAAGGGGTTATAAACTTAATTACAACCCCTCACCCTATCCTTTACACTGAGAGCGCACCGAATATTTTTGAAATTATCTGTTTATGGTAAATGAAAGCGGCATATTATACCTAACTCTAACGTTTTGATCATTTTGTCGGCCCGGTTTCCATTTTGGGGACTTACTAATTACCCTTACCGCTTCTTCATCACATCCATATCCTATACCTTTTAAAACAGTAACGTTTGATACAGAACCATCTTTCTCTATTACAAAGCTGATAAAAACCTTACCCTGTGCATCAACTTCCTGCGCCGCATTCGGGTATCTTAAATTTCTTTGTATAAATTTAGCCCAGGCTTTCATTCCCCCTTCAAATTCAGGGTAGGCTTGGATATCTCCTATTTCATGAATCCCCGTATCTTCCTTCTCACCATTCCCTACACCATTACCTGGAGCTATTCCATTACCATTGCCCTCAACAGGAGCCGATCCAAGTGACGTCTCAACTCCCGATTGCGTAACAGGCCCTACTGCCGCATGATCTATTTGTTCTAGAGTTGGCGGATCGGTAATTAATGGCCTATCCACAACAATTGGATTTGAAACGGGCTTTACAGTTTTAATTTTTTCTTTTATTGGTTCAGTTTTGGGCATTTCTGTCTTTTCCTGAAGTTTTGGTTTCTCTATTGGTCGATCAGCAATATTTATATCAATAACACGATCAGGTTTTAAAGGTTCGATGAGTGCATCTGCGTCTTTACTAATAAAATGTTTGTAAATCATTGGGCCAGCAAAAAAAAGAACAAAAAGCGGGGCAGCAATAAATAAAGCGCGTGCTGTAGTGCCTGATGATTGAGATCTTAGTGCATAAGCACCATAGTTTTTATTTCTGTTTCTAAATACAAGGTCGAGCCACTCTGCCTTGTGTAAATTGGATGAGATGTTAAACATAATTTCAAGTATTAGTTTTAAACAGGATGTAGAATACCCGTATATTCCATAACACTTTAAAAAAAACTTAAATCACGATGTTTTTTCACCAAAACGCAGAAAAATATCTTCTCCGCTAAAAATCATAAAAAACGGCAGTTTTATAGATTTTTAGTGTTTTCCCAACAAAAACAAGAAATTTTTCAGACAAAAAACAGCAAAAACGAAAAAATAACACCAAAAAATATAAAAATAAATGAACAAACTGTATATTTACCCTTCGAGAGACAGACTTAACCTTCCAAATAAATAAGCCGCCTCTTCAACTTATTTTTCTTCTTAAAAACTGATTTTCATCTAAAAAGCGTAAATTTTATGTTAAAATTTGCTAACATTTGTATTTTTACACACAATTTGATGGAAATTATTAATTAATAATCCTATTTTTGATAAAATTTTAAACAAATAAATGAAAAGCTTAAGAACAATTGCATTAAAAGAAGCGCAGACAAGAATTTCACCAGAGGTAAAGTCACCTTCGACTAAAATTTCTGATTTTTTTGGCGTTAATGTTTTTGACAAAAGAAAAATGAAAGATTTCTTGTCAAAAGAGGTTTATCAGAAATTAGTGGCATCGATTGAATCGGGCGAACTAATTAATCATGAAGATGCCAACCACATCGCAACGGCTATGAAAGGCTGGGCAATGGCTAAAGGCGCTACTCACTATACCCACTGGTTTCAACCATTAACCGGCACTACAGCTGAGAAACATGATTCATTTTTTGAGCCTAGCAGCGATGGCGCAATTGAGAATTTCGCAGGTAGTGCGCTAGTTCAACAAGAACCAGATGCATCAAGCTTCCCTAATGGTGGTATCCGTAATACTTTCGAAGCACGCGGATATACTGCATGGGACCCTTCTTCTCCAGCATTCATTATGGAAAGCAAAGCTGGTAAAACACTTTGTATCCCAACTGTATTTGTTTCTTATACCGGTGAAGCACTAGATTACAAAGCTCCTTTATTAAAAGCACTTGCTGCTATGGATAAAGCTGCTGTTGACGTTTGTCAGTATTTCGATAAAAGCATCACTAAAGTAAATGCATCTTTAGGTATTGAACAAGAATATTTCCTTGTTGACCTTGCATTATATAATGCTCGTCCGGATTTAGCATTAACCGGACGTACTTTGTTCGGTCATATGTCTGCAAAAGGACAGCAATTAGAAGATCATTATTTCGGATCTATTCCTGAGCGTGTATTCACCTACATGGTTGATTTCGAAAATGAAGCTTTAAAATTAGGTATTCCTTTGAAAACCCGTCATAATGAGGTTGCTCCTTCTCAATTTGAGTGTGCTCCTATTTATGAAGAAATCAACCTTGCAATTGATCATAACCAATTGTTAATGGACTTAATGGAAAAAGTTGCTTTAAGACATAACTTTAAAGTTCTTTTACATGAAAAACCATATGCTGGTATCAACGGATCAGGTAAACACAACAACTGGTCATTAATTACTGACACTGGTAAAAACTTATTATCTCCAGGAAAAACTCCGAAAAACAACTTGATGTTCTTAACATTCTTTGTTAACACTATCAAAGCTGTTCATGAGCATGCTGATTTATTGAGAGCAAGTATTGCTTCAGTAAGCAACGATCACCGTTTAGGTGCTAATGAAGCTCCTCCTGCAATCATCTCTATCTTCCTTGGTTCTCAATTAGCTGAGGTATTAGACGAGATCGAATCATCAAGAAGCATCATTAAAAAAGTTAAAAATGAAGATTCTTTATGGTTAGGTATTCCTAAGATCCCTCAGATCTTGTTAGACAATACTGACCGTAACCGTACTTCTCCTTTTGCCTTTACAGGTAATAAATTTGAGTTAAGAGCTGTAGGTTCTTCTGCTAACTCTTCTGCTCCTATGACTGTGTTAAACACAATCGTAGCTGATCAATTGATCAAATTCAAAACTGAAGTTGATAAACTGATCAAAAAAGGCGAGAAAAAAGATGTTGCATTGTTAACTATTCTTAAAAAATACATCAAAGAATCTAAAGATATCCGTTTTGAAGGAAATGGTTACAGCGATGAGTGGGCTGAAGAAGCTGCTAAACGCGGTTTATCAAACATCAAAACTACTCCAGTTGCTTTAGATGCTTACGTAAGTGAAAAATCTACTGAGTTATTTACTAAACTCAACATCTTTAATGAGCGTGAGTTACATGCCCGTCATGAGATCTTGTTAGAAAGCTATTACAAAAAACTTCAAATCGAAGCAAGAGTAATGGGTGAAGTAACAAACAGTATGATCATTCCTGCCGCTATTGCTTACCAAAATTCGTTAATCGAAAATGCTAAAGGATTAAAAGAACTTGGCTTATCAGGTGATGCATTAGCAACTCCACTTTCTATCATCAACAAAGTATCTGAGCACTTAAATATCGTTAAAACCAGCATTGACGCAATGCTTGAGCAACGTAAAAAAGTAAATGCAATTGAAGATTCACGTGAGAAAGCGATCAGCTACGATGAGAAAGTAAAATCTTACTTCGATACTATTCGTTACCATACAGATAAATTAGAACAAATCGTAGATGACAGCGTATGGCCTCTACCTAAGTTCAGGGAATTATTGTTTATAAAATAAACCAAACTCCTAATAACCAACTATTTTTTAGTTTTATAACCTCTGCTTTAATTAGTAGGGGTTATTTTTTTATTAGTTAGTATGTTTTTTTTCTACATTAAAGTTTTAACATTAAGGGGTTTCCCTATCTTTGCAACAACATGAGTGATAACAGGTACAACCAGCGTGGCGTTTCTGCCTCGAAAGAAGATGTGCACCAAGCCATCAAAAACATAGATAAAGGTATTTTTCCGCAGGCTTTCTGTAAGATCATCCCTGATATTTTAGGCAACGACGAGGCTTTTTGCAACATAATGCATGCTGACGGTGCAGGTACAAAATCTTCATTGGCTTATGTTTACTGGAAAGAAACCGGTGATATTTCTGTTTGGAAAGGCATTGCTCAGGATGCAATCATTATGAATATTGATGATTTGATCTGTGTTGGGGCTACCGACAATATTTTATTGTCATCAACAATTGGTCGTAATAAAAACCTGATCCCTGGTGAAGTAATTGCTGCCATTATTAATGGCACTGAAGAGATTTTAGCTGAGCTTAGGTCTCAGGGCATCTCTATTTACTCAACTGGTGGCGAAACTGCCGATGTAGGTGATCTGGTACGTACAATCATTGTTGATTCAACAGTAACATGTCGTATTGAACGTGAAAAAATCATCAGCAACGACAAAATACAGGCCGGTGATGTAATCGTTGGCCTATCTTCATATGGACAAGCCAGCTATGAAACAGAATATAATGGCGGTATGGGATCTAACGGACTTACCTCTGCTCGTCATGATGTATTCGATAAATCTGTAGCAAACAGTTATCCTGAAAGTTTTGATCCTGCTGTTCCTTTTGATTTGGTATTTTCTGGTGGAAAGAAACTAACCGATCCGATTAAAATTGATGACCAAACGGAAGTAACTGCCGGCAAACTGGTATTATCACCTACACGCACTTATGCTCCTGTTATAAAAAAGGTATTAGAAAGTCACAGGCCTCAAATTCATGGTATCGTTCATTGCAGCGGTGGCGCACAAACTAAAGTGCTTCACTTTGTTAATAACAATGTTCATATCATAAAAGATAATTTATTTCCTATTCCTCCCCTGTTCCGTTTAATACAGGAAGAGTCTGGTACAGATTGGAAAGAAATGTATAAGGTATTTAATATGGGCCACCGCATGGAATTATATGTTCCGGCTGAAATAGCTGAAGACATCATTGCCATCTCTAAAAGCTTTAATATTGATGCTCAAATTATTGGTCGCGTAGAGGGTTCTACCCAAAAACAAGTAACAATTGTTTCGGAAAATGGCGAGTTTGTTTATAATTAACATATAAGCTTAGTAATAGACCTAAAAGGGTGTATCATAATCATGGTACACCCYTTTTAGTACATAAAGAATCAGCAATGAGATCACAATGTTCGAGATGGCGAAAGTTCAAACAAGTTATAAACAATGCTTTATTTCTTTTGCTTTAGCGCTTTTGCAATACCTTGCTCAACAAGCGGCTCCATAATTGCGTAACCAGCTTTATTAGGATGAATACCATCTTCAGCTAAGCTTTTCGGCAAGCCATTTCTTTCATCTTTCATCGCAGAGAAATAATCTACATAAATGAATTCATTTTTTTCAGCATAAGCTTTAATCCATTTATTTAATTCAATCACTTTATCAGCAGGTTCCACCCCCGGTTTCCATGGGAAGGCGAAAGCAGGTAACACAGAAGAAAGTACCACCTTAATCTTATTTGCTCTTGCAATTTCGGTCATAGCAGTGATGTTGTCTTCAATCATTTCCAGAGTCGAAGGACCTGTATTACCAGCAATATCATTGATTCCGCAGAGCATCACAACTACTTTAGGTTTTAGCGCAACCACATCCTGATGAAACCTGATGAGCATCTGTGGTGTAGTCTGCCCACTAATCCCACGACCAATATAAGGTCTGCTGGAAAAAAATTCAGGCCGATTGTTCTTCCATCCCTCAGTAATTGAATTACCCATAAAAACAACTCTATTTTCATTTTTAGCAGGTGCACTGAGCTTCGAATTCTCTTCCTGATATCTTTTTAGATTAGCCCAGTCCTGTGCCTGAGAAAATTGAATGGAGAGTAAAATGGCTGGAATGATCAGCCATTTTTTAGAAGTTATTTTCATACTATTCATTTGGTTAAAGTTATTTTCTAGTGTTTTACCTTATAGAATTTATAAGCAAACATAAAGATCACAATATAACAGATTATTGGTGTATAATATGCATGTGCAATTCCTGCACTGTCAGCCACCGCTCCCATTATAAAAGGGAAAAATGCGCCTCCAACAACTCCCATTGATATAAATGAAGAAGCTTGTTGTGTACGTGCACCAAGATTTTTAAGCCCAAGACTAAAAATAGTAGGAAACATGATACTAAAGAAAAAGTTGATCATAAGAAGCGCAACAAAAGATACCCATCCAAAGCTTTGAGCAACTATAACGCACATTAGAATATTACCAATAGCAAATATTGCCAGCAACTTATTAGGTGCGATTACTCGCATTAAGAAGGTACCCAAAATACGACCTGTAAGCATCATACCCATAAACACCACCATATAATACCCTGCTTCAGAATCGGTAAAGCCCATTTTTTCGTGTCCGTAATTAATAAAGAATGCCCATGTTCCGGCTTGGGCTGCAACATTAAAAAATTGAGCTATTACTGCCCATACAAAATGCTTATGATCAAATAGCTTCTTATCAGGAGCGGTATCAACATTTACGGCATTCTCATCTACTGCTGTAACATGTGGATCTATTAAAGCTGGTATTTTAACAAAAGAAAATGCAACTGCAACAAGTAGAATAACAGTTCCAATAACAGCATATAATATTTTTACTGAGGTAAGATCTGTACTACCCTCAACATTATTACTTAGTAAAAAATAACTTCCTATTGCGGGCCCCAACATAGTTCCAACCGCATTAAATGTTTGAGCAAAATTTATACGAAGATCACTAGTACGTTGGTCTCCTAAAGAGGCAACAAACGGATGGGCAACTGTTTCTAATGTTGATAAACCGCAGCCCACAATGAACAATGCAATACCAAAGAAAGCAAAGGAAGAGATATTAGCTGCTGGCACAAACAAGAAAGCTCCTGCCGCGAAAAGAGATAGTCCTAAAAGGACTCCTTTTTTGTATCCGAAGCGTTTCATAAACAATCCGGCAGGTATACCCATCACTGCATATGCACCAAATACTGCAAACTGCACAAAGGCAGACTGGAACTTGGAAAGACTCATTGTATGCTGAAAATGTTTATTCAACACATCAGCCATTGTAATTGCAATACCCCAGAACATAAAAAGGGAGGTTACAAATATTATCGTTACCAGGAATTTCTTCTCAGTAAAGGCTGCTTTAACTTTTAATTCGCTCATAATTTTGTTATAAATGGTTAATTTATTATTGGTTTAGGTTGTCTGTTACTTATTTTGATACTCCCCAGGTCTTGTTTGGCTTAGCTCCCATTTCAAGTTCCAATTTTCCTCCCGCAACTAACTGCTCATGAGTAAACCATGGTGTATTTAGCACTTGTCCGTTGAACTTGGCACTTTGAATATATTTATTTACAACTGAACAGTTGTTTGCTATCAGTTGAAATTTCTTTCCGTTAGAAAGCTCTATTGTAACATTCTGGAATACCGGACTTCCGATTGTATATACCGGAATACCTGGCGTAACGGGATAAAATCCCATCGACGAGAATACCACAAAAGCTGTCATACCACCACCGTCTTCATCACCAGGAATACCGAATACATTGTCTTTAAACCAGGTGTCCAAAAGAAATCTGATGCGTTTTTGAGTTTTCCATGGCGAAGCCGTGTAATTAAATAAATAAGGGATGTGAAAGCTCGGCTCATTCCCCATAGAGAACTGACCAACCATACCCGTTGCATCCGGGAACTTAGCCCAGTTTTCATATTTACTTCTACCAAGCGGCTCTCTATAAAGCTGATCTAATTTATTCTCGAAGCTTTTTGCACCACCAAACAATCCTATCAGGCCTTTAACATCCTGTTGCACTTGCCATAAATAAGTCCAGCCATTATTCTCATCATAATAGTCTCTGCCGCCCATACCGCCATCAAACTTAGGATCTATATCTACCCAGTTACCATCTTTATCTTTTGGTAAAAACATCTGAGTTTTGCTATCCCATAAATTCTTATAGTTACTACTTCTTGCTATAAACTTGGTGTAATCCTGATCCTTTCCAAGCTCTTTGGCCATTTGCGCAACAGCCCAGTCATCATAGCTATGCCCTAAAGTTACTGCTACAGCCTGGCGTTTTTCCCAACTATGCACATTAGTAACAGTTTCTTTTTCATCTTTTTTCAGGGATGGAAAATATCCTTTTTCATAGTAAAAATCCTCGAGTTCACCTTTTGGACTAATATTGGCCATCCTCAGTAATATCAACCATACGCTCATAACAACGATATAAAGCAGTATAGAACGAACGCTTTTGAGCTTCTGTTCCTCCTACTGTTTTAATTTGATTGATTACTTTCGACCATGCTTCTTCTCCCTTTTTAACTTGCTGCTCAAAGGTTGAGTTTTTCAACTCATTGTCGAAATTCTTCTTAGCCTGCTCTGCACTGACATAAGAAATGGCATATTTAAATTCAATATTTTTTGGTGCATTTTTCGGAAACCTAACCCATGCTTTTAAGTCCTTTTCATCTACCGAATTGGCCACTATAGCTTTACCATCCTTTAAACCACCCAATACAACATCCGTATTAAAAGCGCCATACATGTAAACTTTAATATTTCCATTGTAGGTTTCTATACCACTTATTTCTCTTTTTGAAATTGACTTATATTCATGTTCACCACCATTATATACACCAAGTAACAATCCTTTTTCACTGTTTTCAGGATATTCAAATTTGAATATACCCGTCTTTTTTCCTGGAGTAAACTCAACTTTTATTTCTTCATCAATCAACCAGGTAGTATAATACCAGGGGCGGTTTATCTCCAGATCATGATCATAAGTCATCTTTTTGTTCCAATCAGATGCCTCTATATCCTTTACAGTTGGTTTAATAGAAAAAACCTGCCCCATCCTATGTGAAACAACATTTAAAGGGAAACTGGAAATCTGATCCGACATATAATCAGGTCGTTGAGCAAACATCCTTATCATTTGGTTAGGAAGTTGTACGGTTGGTCTGGTAGGTTCTAAAAGCTGACCTACATTACCAATTATTGGATCCACATATTTTAGGTTACCAGTTCCCTCATACTGGTTCGTCTGGGCCATGGCAATACCC